>JAKABE010000344.1 GCA_021801945.1 Acidobacteriota bacterium | reverse complement strand
GTGCGTGCGTCCCCCTATGCGGCCGCGCTCGCTCTCGCGCGGAGTGCGGGTCACGGTGGAGCGGGGCAGCATGGCGTACTCGGCCGTCACCCAGCCTCGTCCCCCGTTGCGCATCCAGCCCGGCACACCCGCTTCGATGGTCGCGCAGGTGAGCACCCGTGTATTGCCCAAGGCAGTCAGAACCGAGCCTTCAGCGGTCTGGACGAAGTTCGGGACCAGTGTGAGTAACCGAAGCTGGTCAAACGCTCTGCCTCCAGGACGGAAAAAAGTTGGGGACGCATGCATATCCGAATTGTAAGAGAGCGCACCCGCTTTCGGAGTGAGCAGCTGGGCCCAGTTCCATACCGGGAATCACCGGCAGGCCCACCCCGGAACGGGAATGAAACAGCAACTAACTGATAGTGAAGGGATTATGCCATCGGAGCCGATTGAATGAGTCCTATTCTGGAACCACCCCGCAGAGACCGGCTCTCTAGCCCCGTCTCAGATTGGAAGCCATCCCTTCCCTTATCAGGAACTTAGAGAGTCTGTCCTGGTTTGGCACGCAAAGTGTATTTGAACAGCACAAAACCCAGCTCGAAATGCAGGTGCGGAAGCCGAAACGAATCCTGAACGGTGCGCACATAAACAACAGAGATTCGGCAGGTTGCCGAAAGTGATGTCCTTGAAAAACGATCAGGGCGCAAGCGAAGAAGAAGGGATACAAACCATGAAACAGGTGGAACAAGCAACAGGAATGGGTGGAGCGGAGCGCAAGCGGATGGAAGCGGTGATCGAAACGCTGGCCAATCTCCGCAGCCGGGGAGAGAGCTTGGCGGAACTAGCGCATGATGCCAGAAATATGGTGACGGCGTTGGGGCTCTACTGCGATCTATTGGAGGAGCCCGGGGTGCTGCCGTTTCCATACGCTCACTATGGAAGCGAGTTGCGGCTGGTGGCCGCAGCCAGCCGCAGCTTGGTGGAGAGGATGGTGGCTCTGGATGGCCGCACTGTGGCTGAAGCAGATTCCACGGCGTCCGGTTTTGCAGCCATGGGGAGAGGCTCCGCATCCGCCTCGATGCCGGTGCCGTCGGCTGACCGAGGCCTGGAGGCAAGCCGGCGCTGGGAAATCCTGCCCGCTGAGCCGGTCGACAACTTAGCCGTCGAGCTGGCGGCCAACCGCAACCTTCTCTGCGCGCTGGCGGGGCCCGCAATCGTCCTCACCATGAACGCCCAAGGGGGAGATCGGCCGGTCCGACTGACAGCCGAGGATCTGACCCGAGTGCTGGTAAACCTGGTCAAGAACGCCGCCGAGGCCATGCCGAATGCCGGCAGCATCCAGATCGCCCTCAGTGAGCGCACCGCAGGTGACGCCACCGCGTGGCTGGTGCTGACGATCGATGACAGCGGACCCGGCATCCCCGCAGACTCCCTCGAGAGAATCTTCTCCTCCGGCTACACCACCCGCTCCCAGACAGAGGTTGGCAGTGCTTCGCCGCCGGCCACTCATCGCGGGTTGGGCCTGGCCATTACGCGTTCCATCGTAGAATCCGCAGGCGGCCACATCTTCGCAGCCAACCGCGACAAAGGCGGGGCGCGCTTTGTGATCGAGTTGCCTGCGAGAAAAGCCGTCTCTTAGCTCTCAGCCGGCCGCTTTCAGCGTCTCCGTGCCGGATTGAAGAGTGAAGTTCAAGCACACTGAGCTGGAAGCTAGTAGCCGTAACCCTGAGTTTTTCGATTCTGCCTGAGGCAACTACAATGCTGGAAACAGTCTTTCATTTCGGGACCATGGAGCCTATGCCCCAAGTTGCGGAACCAACCGCGCGGCTGTACCTGCTGGTGGTGGACGCGGACGCGGCGGTACGCTCGGCCTGCTCGGAGATCGCTGCCAGCCTCGGCTATGCGGTCGAAAGCACGGGCGACCAGGCGCAGGCGCGTAGCCTTTTGCGGGGCCGCGCCGCCGACATCCTGCTCGTAAACCTGCCTCCGGGCGCCAACCAGGGACTGGAACTGATCGCCGAGGTCAAGCTCCTTTATCCACAGACATCGGTGATCGCCATGACCGCTTCGGGCTCGGTGAACGCGGCTGTCGAGGCCATGCGTTGCGGGGCCTCGGATTACCTGACCAAACCCTTCGCCATCGACGAGCTCTCTACGGTGCTCGACCGCGCTGCCCAAACCTACGTCACCGATACTGCCACCCGCCAATTGCGCGAGCGGCTGCGCCTCTCTCAGGGTCTGGGGTCCATGATCGGGCGCTCGGCGGAGATGGAGAAGCTCTACCGCATCCTCTCCAAGGTGGCCCAGAGCTCGCACCCGGTACTGGTCCTGGGCGAGAGCGGCACGGGCAAGGAACTGGTAGCCAGAACCATTCATGCCTACGGCCCCAACTCGCAAAAACCTTTCTTGCCCGTGGATTGCGGGTCCTTGGTGCCCACGCTGATCGAAAGCGAGCTCTTCGGTTACGTCAAGGGCGCCTTCACCGGGGCTCACCACTCCAAGGACGGCCTGCTCGTCTCGGCCGAGGGCGGAACCGTATTCCTCGACGAGATCGGCGAGCTTTCGCTCGATCTCCAAGCCAAGCTGCTGCGCGCCCTGCAGGAGAAAGAGGTTCGGCCCGTCGGTGCCACCCACCGCGTGCCCATCAAGGCGCGCATCGTGGCCGCCACCAACCGCGAACTGGCCGCTATGGTCGAGAAGGGTGCCTTCCGCAAGGATCTCTACTACCGGCTCAATGTGGTCAACCTGCGCCTGCCTCCGTTGCGCGACCGCCGCGAAGACATCCCCCTGCTGGCAGCCCACTTCCTGGACCGCATCAGCCGCGACCACGAACGAAAATTCACCTTCAGTGACGAAGCCCTGCGCACCATGATGCGCTACGACTGGCCGGGCAACGTGCGGGAGCTCGAAAACGCGGTGGAGCGGGCATGCGCTTTGTCTTCGGGGCCGATCTTGCACCTGGGCGACCTGCCCACGCAGCTCCAGCAGCAGGGCGTCCAGCAAAATCTCGAGGCGCGGCGCGCCTCCGCAGGCGAGCCAGCCCCGGCGGAGGGTGCGCCCGGGGTGAAGGCGCTGGCCGATCTCGAACGCGAGGCCATTTTGGGCGCCATCCGCGCTCTGAACGGCGACAAGCTCCAGGCCGCCAAGCTGCTGGGAATCGGCAAAACCACCCTCTACCGGAAACTGAAGGAATACGGGATCGCGGATCCCCTGCACAAAGAATAGAAGCAGCCATTGACTTTTAGCGGTTAGATTCTAGCCACTTCCTGCGGTGCCGGGCTTCTGCGGGCAATCCCGCTCCGCCGCAGATGAAAGAAGCGGTTAAAAGCTAAGATCTACGAACTGCGAACTAAGAACCGCATTGGGAGACCGACATGAGCATTCTCATGGTGACCGGAATTGAAGGCGCCAGCAACTGTGCCGCCGTAGTGGGCGCGCAACTAGGCATGGAAGTCGAGGTGGCGGAAGGACGCAAGGCCGCGCTGGCCGCCCTGCACCGGCGGGAGTTTGCGGCGGTGGTTGTGGACGACACCATGGCCGAGTGCGACCCGGCCGCCGCAGAAACAGTCTGGGAGCACGCTGGCCTGGCCATCCCCCTGCAAATCAACTTCGCGCTCTCCGGCGCGGCGCGCCTGGTGCGCGAAATTCGCGCTGCGCTTCACCGCCGCGAACGGGAGCAGACCCTGGCCCGCCGCGCGGCGGTGGCGGCCATCGAGACGGAACTGAAATCGACCGTCGCGGGGCTGCTCTTGAACTCCCAACTGGCGCTCAAAGGCAGCGAGGGCGCTTCGCCCGTCGCCGAAAAGCTGCGCCTCGTGGCCGATCTGGCCGGAGACCTGCGCCAGCAGCTGAGCGTGCCCCTCGAAGTCCGCGGCAACCGTGCCCCGTGAGTCTCCGGCCCCATCACTTCCACCATCGCGTGGATCAGTGCGCGGCGTGAATGCGGTCCTGCGCCGCCCTGCCCGTCGGTGGCGTTCTGTTCGAGCAGGCCTTCGCAGGCTTCGCCCTTCACGCCCGCGCCCATCATGGTTCACTGCCCGTGCCCGTTTAGATTAGTTCCCGACCCTGCGGACGTGAGGAATTGGTCGATGATCTGCCAAGCTTGCTCTCCAGGCGGGGCCAAACAGGCACGCATATGAAATACAAAGAGGTGGGGTAGCTGCCTTAATACAGTAGGCTCAAGATGTTGAGGTTTTCGAGTCAAGGCCCGGTTTGTGGCGTGACTATCCAGCCACTTGGCAACAGTTTCGCGCTTGGTTTGCTGACGCAATGTCCTGCGTTCCCTATCTGGAACATCTGGGTTGGCCGTCGGGGTTTCGCTGTCCAGGGTGCGCTGGCGAGAAAGGCTGTCGCCT
>JAKABE010000343.1 GCA_021801945.1 Acidobacteriota bacterium | reverse complement strand
ATGGAATGGACTTTCGTTTACGAGATCGCTAGAGCGGAACTCGATAGCCTGGACTGGCAAAGTGCGCGGCAGTCTCGTGCACATCGACGACCCGGATGGCGAGTTCATCGCTCAAGTGCTTTGTCGCCAAGCTAGCGCCCCTAAAATCTATCCGATCGACGAGCAGGAAAGAAGGAGGATCGCGACCCACACTGTTGTGCGACCGGACAAGGTGGTGAACGTTTCGGTACCCGAAGATTCCGCGCCGGATGGGGAAGCGGCACCGGCAACGGAATCCGAGGAACGCGAATCCATACAGGTCCAATCCCTGATCGCTCGCATCGGCTCCCAAATGGGAATGGCTATTTGGATCCCACGCTCCGACCGCGAGCGCGTGCTGCATGAGTGGAAGGACCCAGACGCCCGCATTCTCGATCGCTTGCCGCTTAATTACGACGATACGACTCTGCGAACCATCGAGCAAATTGACGTCATCTGGCTTCGAAAGCGGTCCATTGTTCGAGCGTTCGAGGTCGAGCACACGACCTCAATCTATTCAGGGATTTTGCGCATGGCCGATCTGCTGGCGCTCCAGCCGAACATGGATATCAACCTGCACATCGTCGCGCCAATAGCTAGGCGAGAGAAGGTTTTCCAGGAAATCATACGCCCTGTGTTCTCTCTGCTTGACCGAGGCCCCTTGGCTGAAAGTTGTACGTACTTGTCTTACGACTCGTTGCGCGAAATTGGGAATCTGAAGCACCTCGCACTTCTGTCGGACAAAGTTCTTGACGAGTATTCGGAGGAAGCGGAGTAACCGGAGGCTGTCGCCCCAGAATCAATCAAAGCTCAAGAAGATTGCCCCACTCCACGGAAGCATCTCCGGGTGATGGAAGGCTCGTCACCCGTTCCCAGATCAGTATCGATAAACGCCGTTTTCGTCAGCGACGCCCCTCAATTTATGCTCAACTCACTCATGGAGCCAGAAATCCAGTGATGGATGGCCGGCTATACGGAAGTCACATTTGCAGGAACGCGTACGCGGCGGGCGCTTGCTACACTGGGGCCATGCAGGACGAAACGGAGTTCCGGCGCGTGGCCGAAGCGGCCATCGAAGAACTGAAGCAGCACCTGATTGCGCGCGAAGAAGAAGTCGAGGCCGGCTTCGAGGTCGAGGAACAGGGCGGCGTCCTCATGGTGCTGTTTGAAGACCCGGGAGGCAAGTTCGTCGTCACGCCGAATATGCCCATGCGGCAGATCTGGATTTCGGCGCTGTCCACGAGCTTCAAGCTCGACTGGGACGCGGCCGGGCAGCGGTTCGTGCTGCCGCGCACGGGCGAAGCCCTCATTCCCCTTTTGGACCGGCTGATCGAAGAACATCTGGAGCACTAATCGAGCCCGGAAGGGACGCGGCTGCTTCGCGACTCAGACCGATTACTGGTGCAATCCGGCGATGCCCCACAGGCGGATGGCCTTGTCTGAGCCGGCCGAGGCCACGATATACCCATAGGGGCTGTAGGCGACGGAGAGCACCGGGCCCGCATGGCTTTTCAGCGTGCGCTCTAATTGTCCGCTCTTCACATTCCACAAGCGCACCGTGGCGTCGGCGCTGCCGGAGGCCAGCGACCGCCCATCGGGACTGAAGGCGACGGAGAGAACCGGCCCGGTGTGGCCGCGGAAAACGCTCACGGCGCGATCGGTCGCGACGTCCCAGAGGCGGACGGTGCGATCTTCGCCGGCCGAAGCCAGCAGGTGTCCGCCGGGGCTGAAGGCGATGGCGTTGACGATGCCGGTGTGGTCTGCGAGCGTGTGCAGCAACGAGCCATCGGCCGGGTTCCAGATACGGACGACGCCGTCGGCGCCGGCGGAGGCGAGAGTGTTGCCATCGGGACTGAAGGCCACCGCCAGGACGTGCCCGGTCGAGCCGTTGAGGGTGCGCACGAGCTCGTCGCTCGCCACATCCCACAGGCGCACGGTTTGGTCCCAGCTTGCCGAGGCGAGGGTGTGGCCGTCAGGGTTGAAAGCGACGGCGGCGACCGGGCCGGTGTGGCCCTCCAGGGTGCCCAAAACGACGCTGCGGGAGGTGTCCCAGAGATCGATGGTGTAGTCTGCCATGCCGGTAGCGAGGGTATGCCCGTTGGGGCCGTAGGCGAGGCAGGAGACTGCGGCGGAGATGGCGCCCAGCGGCCGGCCATCGGTGACATTCCAGAACTGGACCGTGCTATCGCGGCTGGCCGAGGCCAGGTTGAGGCCATCGGGCGAAAACGCCAGAGCGAAGACGGGGCCGCGCTGGTTGGTAAGAACCTTGGAGCGGATGGGATTGGAGAGGATGCTCCAGGCGCCGAGGCCCACCCCCAGGAGCGCGATGATGGCACCGATCCAGATGTGCCGGGGACGGAGGCGGCCCGGTTCCGGGAGTTGGAGATCGGGTTCGCGAATGAAGGTGCGCGGACGCTGGGAAGACCGAGGCTGCACCGGCTCCCAGACTGGCATGGGCTCGTTGCCGATGCGCGTGCGGCGGCGCGGCCTTGGGGGGATGGGAACGGCGTCGGGGGCGACCGGGCCGCCTTCTGCCGTGATCGATTCCGCGGCTGGCGGCGCTGCCTGGTTGATGGGGCGATCCAGCGCGGGCGTAGTTTGCGCAAGAGCCGGCGCGGTGTGTGGGAGGCCGGCGAGCGGAGAGACCGACGGGAGCAACGGGCCGGCCGGTTGCGGGGGCGCCGCTTCGTCGGGCTTTTCCGGGGGCACATGGACGATCCCGTCCAGCCGGCGAAGCATTTCTGCTATATCCCGGGGCCGGTCGTTGCGATCCTTGGCCAGGAGGCAGAGCACCAATTCGTCGAGGCCGCGCCAGTCTTTCAACTCCGGCCGCAGACGGCTGGGCGCGGGAGGCGCGGCGTGGAGATGCTGCTGCGCCCAGGCGTGGTAGTTCTCAGCCTCAAAAGCGCAGCGGCCGGTGAGGATTTCAAACATGAGGCCGCCCAGCGCATACAGGTCGGCGCGGCCGTCGAGTTCGGCGGTGGGGACGCCGAGCCATTGTTCGGGAGCGGCGAACTGCGGCGTCATGAGGGTTGTGCCGCTCTGGGTCAGGCGGCTATTTCCCTTGGTTGCGACGATACCGAAGTCGGCGATCTTGGGGACGAGGGCATTGCCTTCGTGGGCGATAAGGATGTTCTCGGGTTTGATGTCCCGGTGGACCACGCCGGCGGCATGCGCGGCGCCAAGACCTTCGGCCACACCGCGGATGAGATCCAGCACCAGATTCACGTCGAAAGGCTTGGGAGCGCGGCGATAGAACTCCATCAGGTCCGGGCCTTCAACGTATTCCATCGAAAAAAAGAGGGTCCCGTCTTCGGCGGCCTCGAGGTTGCCGGCGTAGACCACATTCTTGTGGCGGATCTGGCGCAGTGTGCGCACCTCGCGCAGAAAACGGTTGGTCCAGTCGTGGTCGCGGCTCAGCTCGTTCGAAAGGAACTTGAGCACCTGCGGCTCATTGAGCAGGACGTGCTGGGCCAGGTAGACACTGCCCATGCCGCCCTGGCTGAGCTTGCGCACGATGCGATAGGTATTACGCACCAGCATCCCGGGTTTGAGATCGCGAATCTCGCTCAACAGACCACCGTGGACGGGGCAACTGATGAACTCATCGGAATAGCCGGCCTCGCACCACGGACAGATTTTCATCGAGATGCCGATCCTGGGAAAAGAGACCCAACGGGTATCTGCATTGTGACAGTCCGGTTTGCAGGAAAGCAATCCGAAAGCGAGTTCACTTGTACCCGAGAGAAGCAACGGCCGCTGCAAGCGTTTAGACTGAACACGTCTGCCATGAAAGATTCGATTTACGTTTCGAAGGAGAACTACCTGAAGGCCATTCTCGAGGCCGAAGCCGAGGGCAAACAGGTGATTCCGGCGGTACTGGCGCACTGGCTGGAGGTTTCGCCGCCGGCCGTGACCATGGCGCTGAAGCGCTTGAGGCGCGACGGCTTGGTCGACTTGGATGAGGATGGCATTGTGCGCCTGACCCCGGCGGGGCGCGAGACGGCCTATCGCACCGCGCTGCGCCACCACTTGGTGGAGAGGATGCTGAGCGAGATCTTCGGGATGGAATGGCACGAGATCCACGAGGAAGCCGAGCGGCTGGAACATGCGGTGTCGCCGGCCTTCGAGGCCAAGCTCAGGGAAAAGCTGGGCGACGGCGCCTGCCCGCACGGAAACGCGGTGCTGCCCGAGAACCCGGCGGAACGCAAGCGCCGCGGCGAGGTGCCGCTGGCGGAGGCAGCCGAAGGGCGGAGCTATACGGTGGCCAGCCTGCACGAGCGGGATCCCAAACTGCTGCTTTTTTTGCACGGGGCC
>JAKABE010000342.1 GCA_021801945.1 Acidobacteriota bacterium | reverse complement strand
TGCTCGCCTCAAGCGGAACACTAAATGCCAAAGGGAGAGCTTTGCGCTCTCCCTTTGGCGTTTGTGGAGTGTGCGCGCCCGCTTTGCATTTGCTGGCAGATATCGGATCTGGAGTTGGCAGCGATTCAAGCCGACGGATGGCGCTACGCAGCCGCCGGCCCGTTGACCGCATTGTTCATGGCAAAGGCGCGCACCACCAGGGAAATGCCGAAGCTGACCAGCAGAGCCTTGATCATCAGCAGGTTGTCGTAGCGCCATGAGAAACACGCGAAGACGATGAAGATGCCGATAGGATTGATCTCTGTGAGCAAGGCGATGGGCCAGTGGGGCTTGCGGCCGGCGGCCGGCAGGTTGGAGCGAAGACGTGGAAAAAGGCGCGGCACCGCATGAAGATATTGCCGGTAAGGTTCGCCGAGGCGGCCCTCCAAGAATGCTTCTTCGCCCAGGATCAGGCGCAGGTAAAAGAACGTGACCAGCGGCAAGGTAAACAGCGCGCCGGTGGGCGGCATGAGCAGCGAGATGGCAGCCATCATGCACCAAGCGCCAACGTAGAGCGGATTGCGCATAAACCGGTAGGGGCCGTCAGCCATTAACGCGCCAGCCTGCATCTGGGGGTGGTGGATGGTAGAGTAGCCTAAATAGGCCGCACCCCACACACGCAGCAGCGCACCCAGACCTGCAACGAGCGCGGCGAAAACAATCACCACAGCGGCGGAAGAGGCAAAGCTGACGAGGCCCAGCCGGCTCAAGTTGAGCGCCAGCCATTCCAGAAGCGAGATGCGCGGTGCGAATTCCGCCGAAGGAACCCAACTCCTGGCCCAGGGCGCCCAAAAGCCTATCACAACGAGAACGACCTGAATCCCCAGCCGCAGACGAAACTCGATCGCGCTTGCCCGCATTCTCTACTCCGTTCCCGGAGTGTATCACTCGGCTCGACCACGGCGGCGGAATGCGCCCTAGAGATGCTATCGCCGGCCGTCTGCCGGAACGCTCGACCGACACGTGCCGCCGTCCTACTACTCCACGAAGCGAACTCCGGGAAGGAAATCCCAATGCGTAGCCTCGCCGGCGCGCCAGATGGCGAGCCTCTACACTGTTTGCAGAGTATGCCCGGTACAGAAGCGAATCTCGACACCATCGCCGCGGTTTCCACGCCGCCGGGACGAGGTGGCATCGGCATCGTGCGCCTCAGTGGGCCGCAGGCTACATTCATTACCGAGCAACTGGTGCGCTTGCGCCATCCGCTGGAACACAGCCACGCACGCCTCGCCGATGTGATCGACGTTGAGGGTGGCGAGGTGCAGCATATTGACGAGGCGATGGTGACCTATTTTGCCGCGCCGAACTCCTACACGGCGGAAGACGTTGTGGAGATTGCTGCGCACGGCTCGCCGGTGGTGCTGGAGCTGCTGCTGCGCCGGGCGCTGGAGCTAGGCGCGCGGCTGGCCGAGCCGGGCGAATTCACTCAGCGAGCATTTCTGGCGGGACGGCTCGACCTCACGCAGGCCGAGGCGATCCGCGACCTGATCGAAGCGCAGACGCTCACCCAGGCGCGCCAGGCCGCCAGCCAGATGGGCGGTGCGCTCAGCCGTCGCGCGACTCCGGTCAAACAGTCGCTGATGGATCTCGTTGCGCTGCTCGAAGCCGGCATCGACTTCGCCGAGGACGATGTGGAGGTGACGCCACAGGCGGAGATTGCGCGCCGCATCGAGGAGTTGACGCTGCCCTTGACCGCGCTTGCTGCCTCCTTTGCCCGTGGCCACGTGGTTCACGACGGATTGTCGCTGGCTATCGTCGGCCGACCCAATGCGGGCAAGAGCTCGCTCTTCAACCGCCTAGTGGAGCGCGACCGCGCCATTGTAACCGCGACTCCAGGCACTACACGCGATCTGGTCACCGAGCGCATCTCCCTCGACGGCATCCCCCTCGAACTGGTAGATACAGCCGGCCTGCGTGAAGGCCACGAAGAAGCCGAGCAGCTCGGAATCGCTCGCAGCCGCGAAGCCCTAGCCGACGCGGCGATCGTGCTCGTGGTTCTGGACGCCACGCAGCCGCTCAACGAAGAAGAGCATCGCCTACTGAAAGCGGTTGAGGGCCGCCCGGCGATCATCGCTGCCAACAAGAGTGATTTGGTCAAGAGCGAAGCGGAAGCCACCGGCGCAGACACGCCGGAGCCTACTAATCTTACTGCAATCTCGACTTCCGCGCTCACCGGCAAGGGTATTCCGGAGCTGCGCCAGCGCATCCTGGCCTTGGCCACCGGCGGGGCCGCCGCCGAGCCCGGCATGTTAACCAATCTCCGCCAGCAGCAGGCCGTCTCCGCCGCCCTGACGGCGCTGGCCAACGCCGCCGCAGCCAACACCGGCGGGATTCCCCACGAGATGATCCTGCTCGACCTCTACCGCGCATTGTGGGCGCTCGACTCGCTCACCGGCCAGACCACCCCCGATGACATCATCAACCTCATCTTCTCCACGTTCTGCATCGGCAAGTAGGTCTTAAATTATTTATTATAAATAGCTTACAGAAAACCATGTCAAGATTATGAAGCAAATTTGCCCGTAAAGTACACTTGCCTATGAGCGGAGAATTGCGCACAGAAACACAAATAAATTGTAGTATTGTGTTATGGCTCAGTCACACCGAGAAGCGTCCCGGCGGCTCTTTGATCTCGCCGAGCAGCAGCAAGGCTTCTTCACCACGAAGCAGGCCAAGGCGGCCGGATTCGCCGAAAATACACATCCTTATCACGTGCAAGCCGGAAACTGGATCCGTGAACGCCGCGGCATCTATCGTCTAGCTCTGTTCCCGACGCCGGATCGGCCTGATCTTGTGCTCTGGTCGCTATGGTCCAGGAACCGGAAGGAAGAAGTCGAAGGGGTGTACAGTCATCAAACTGCCCTGAGTCTCCATGAACTATCGGACCTCAACCCGGCAAAGCTCCACATGACCGTTCCGGAGAACTTCCGGCGCAACAGCGAAATTCCGGGGATTGTAGTGCTCCATCACAGCGACCTCCCAAAAAGCGATATCCAGGCTGGCCGCGGCTATAGCTACACGCGGCCACTGCGGACGATTCTTGATTTGATTGAGGATGATGCGATCGAGCCGACCTTTATACGTCAGGCGCTGAACCAAGCACTTGAACGCGGCCTGATCACGCGCCAGCAACTTCGGAAAGCGCAACTGGATGGGCGAGCGCGGAAGATGGTCGAAGAGGTTCTACGGCGGGCTGCATGATGGCGACATCGAAAACATACACGACGGCGGGGGCGTTCCGAAGGGCCGTGGAAGAACGCCTGAAGAATCTGTCCCAGGCGAAACAAGTTGACGTCAATCGCCTCCGACGTCAAGTTGCGTTCGATCGACTGCTTGCGAGGCTGTTCCAGAACGATGCGACGCCATGGGCCTTGAAAGGCGGCTACGCGTTGGAACTTCGTTTCAAGGCGGCGCGATCTACGATTGATATCGACCTGACGCTGCAACGTGTCGTTGCGACGGCAGAAGCCGGCGACGCGGTTCGTGCGATTCGAGAGATGTTGCAGGCTGCGGCGGATGCATCGCTCGATGATTGGTTTCAGTACACGATTGGGCCGCCGGTGACGGATCTGACCGCTGCCCCGTATGGCGGCGCACGCTATTCCGTCGAAACGCGCATGGATGGGAGAATCTTCGCGAAGTTCCATTTGGATGCCGGGATTGGCGATGTCGTAATCCAGCCTCTCGAAATTGTCGAGTGCCCTGACTGGCTTGGATTTGCAGGCATCAAGCAGCCGCGCGTGCGGATGATCTCCAGAGAACAGCAGTACGCAGAAAAGATTCACGCATATACGATTCCGCGAAAATCTCCGAACAGCCGGGTGAAGGATTTGGTCGATCTGGCGCTTCTCACCGGAGATAATCGGCTTGACCGGGCAATGGCTTTCAGGGCATTGCGCCTCACATTTGAGCGAAGGAGCACACATGCCCTGCCCGCGAACTTAAACGCCCCGCCAGAAGAATGGCAGACGCCGTTCCAGACGCTCGCTGAGGAATGTGGGCTACGGACCGACATCGCCGCGGTATTTGACCAGGTGCGCACATTCTTCGGAGAGGTCATAGCTAACGGTGCGAAGTAGTGAAGCAAAGATGGCGAGCACGGATCCAGAATCGACTTCATTCGCTCACCGCGACGAGGAGAACGAGCGCTTGCGGGAGGAAAACGCGAAGCTGCGGCGCCTTGTAAATATCCCCCAGCAAAGCTGGGGGCTTTACGTTGTGAGCCGCTCAAAGCGGCTTGAGCGGGGTCGCTAACGCGGCCCCGATATGCTTGGGGCCACCTTTCGGTGGCTACTTCCACAGGTTCAG
>JAKABE010000341.1 GCA_021801945.1 Acidobacteriota bacterium | reverse complement strand
CCGCATCACCCAGATCCGCTGGGGCATCGCCGACTACGAGAGCCACTATGGCCAGGCTCCCGAGGGCATGTGGCTGCCCGAGACCGCGGCCGACGCCGAATCACTGGAGCTGCTGGCCCAGCACGGAATCAAGTTCACGGTGCTTGCGCCGCGCCAGTGCAAGCGCATCCGCGCGCTGAAGGTGGGCGCGGAGTGGATCGATGCGCCAAACGCAAGCGTGGACACCACGCGCCCCTACCTTGTGCGCTTCGATTCCGGAGTCTCCATCGCTGTCTTCTTTTACAATGGGCCTATTTCGCGGGCCATTGCTTTCGGTGGATTGCTGAACTCGGGCGAGAACCTAGCGGCGCGGCTCAAGGCGGGCTTTAAAGACGGCGCCCAGCCGCAGGTAGTGAGTGTGGCCACCGACGGCGAGACCTACGGCCATCATCACAAGTACGGCGAAATGGCACTGGCCTATGCGCTTTGCCTGTTCGAGAACGACAAGACCGTGAAGGTGACCAACTACGCCAGCTTCCTGGAGCAGTTTCCGCCCGAATATGAATGCGAGATCGCTGACAACACCTCCTGGAGCTGCATGCACGGGATCGAACGTTGGCGGTCGGACTGCGGATGCAACGGTGGCAAGCCGGGCTTCAACCAGGCCTGGAGGGCGCCTCTTCGCCAGGCGCTCGACGAGCTACGCGATGCCGTGGCCGCGCTTACCGAACAGGAAGGCGGCGAGCTTTTTCTCGATGTGTGGGCCGCGCGCGACGCATATATCTACGTGATTCTGGACCGCGGCAACGGATCGGTGCAGCACTTTCTGAACGCACACCAGAGCCACCCGCTATCTGATACCGAGCGCGTGCGCGCCATGGAATTGATGGAGATGCAGCGCCACGCCCAGCTCATGTACACCAGTTGCGGCTGGTTCTTCGACGATATTTCGGGCATCGAAACGGTGCAGATCATCGCTTATGCGGCGCGTGTGCTGCAGCTTGCGCAGCAGGTGTTCGGCGGTCAGGCCGCGGCGTTCGAGCCGGCATTTCTAACCCGCCTGGCAGAGGCCAGTTCCAACGTCCCCGCCGCCGGCGACGGCACAGCCATCTACAAAGCCAGCGTAGCCACCATGGAGCTGCACCTGGAACAGGTGGCGGCGCACTACGCCATCAGCTCCGTCTTCTCTTCGTTTGCCGAAGAGACTGACCTGTTCTGCTTCCACGTCCGGCGCATCTCCTACGAGATCTATACCTCCGGCCGGGGACGGCTGGCGCTGGGACGGGCGCACGTCGCCAGCGCCATCACCGGCAACGCGCAAACCTTCTCCTTTGCGGTTTTGCACTTTGGCGACCAGAACATTACCGCAGCCGTGAAGAGCTACGAAGAGGCCGCGGCGGCGGAATTCGAGAGCTTTGCCGCACAGGCCGCCGAGCAGGTGCTGCGCGCCGATTTTCCTGAGGTGATCCGTCTTCTGGACGGCTTCTACGGCCACGCCGACTACTCGCTCACGTCGCTGTTTCGGGACGAACAGCGGCGCATCGTGCATCTCATCCTGAACTCCACGCTCTGGGACATCGAGAACTCGCTGATCACCATCTACCAGGACCACGCCAGCCTGCTGCATTATCTTGCGCAGGCCGGACTGCCCAAGCCGCCCGCGCTCACCCTGGCCGCGGGTTTTGCCATCAACGCCGGCCTCCGCCGCGTGCTGGAGACCGACCCCATCGACCAGGCTCAGTTTCGCTCGCTCCTCAAACTGGCCAAGGCGGACCAGGTTCCGCTGGATACGACGACGCTCTCGTACAGCGCCGACCAGCGCATGAAGCGCGCCATGGTTGAGCTGCAGATGTCGGCAGGTTCCCTGGAGATGCTGGACCGTGCGTTGACCCTCGCCCGCATGCTCACCGAGCTGCCCTTCGAGACCAACCTGTGGCAGGCGCAGAACATCTGGCATGAGATTCTCACCACCTCCAGCTACGCCCTGACCGCGCTGGCAGAGGAGGATCGCCCGCGGTGGGAAAAAGACTTCAAGGCGTTGGGCACTTGCCTGTCGTTCGACTGCACGACCATTCGCGCCACAGACGCGGAGTTCACGGCCGCGGGCGACGACTGAACAGATTGAGCGCGTTCCTTGGAGCTGCTTGCTCGGCGAAGATTTGCCGTCCGTGCACCAGGCAGCCTGCGGAGAGACTCCAAAGCGCCCAACACATCCCTCGGCAGCTACAGCGTTTTCGATTCTGCTTTTTCATAGAAGACCGTGTGGTCAAGTGAGCCTTTTCCCTAAGAAGAGCCCACTTACACGAAGCTGCATTGTCCATACGAGAAGCGAAGACGCGCTAGAGCATCTCTGCTGCTGGTGCACCGCAGGCCAGAAATGGACCGGTACTCCACACCTTGGGAGGGATGCGCTAGTGGATTCCGGTAGGCTGCTCGCGCCCCCCGCGGGGATTGCGGAAGAACAAGAGAAACGGCAGGGTTACCAGGCTGAGGTAAGCGAGGAGCCGGAAATCATCGACATAAGAGCAGAGTGTGGATTGCCGCACCAGTTGGCGGTAGAGATCGCCCATCGCCATATGCACGCCGTTGGCGTTGCCGGCGCGCAGGGCAAGGAAATGCGAGAGCTGCTGGAACGTGCTGTGGTAGACGGGATCGCTGTTGTTCAAGTTGCCGACGAGCATACTCTGGTGGGCCTGCTCGCTGCGGGTGAGCAGGGTGGTGACCATGGATATGCCCAGGCTTCCGCCCAGATTGCGCAACAGGTTGTAGAGGCCGGTACCGGCGCTCATGAGCTCATTGGGCAGCGTCTTCACGGCCATGGTAGTGAGGGGCACAAAGAGGAAACCGTTCGCGAAGCCGTTGACGATATTCGGCCACACCACCGAAGACATGCTCAAGGTGAGGTTCAAATCGCCTAGCATGAAGAGGGATGCGCCGCGAATGAACACGCCGATGACGATCATCAGGCGCTCGTCCATGCGGCCGATGAGACGGGCTGCAATGAGCATGGAGAGGATGGCGCCGATGCCGCGTGGAGCCACCGCGTAGCCGCTATCGAAGGCGGTGTAGCCGATCAGGTCCTGGAGAAAAAGCGGCAGGATGGCCGTGGTTCCGTAGATGACAACGCCCAGCATACCGATGAGAAAGACTCCGGTGGCCAGGTTGCGGTCGGCGAGTACGCGCAGATTGACAATGGGGGCGCTGGTGCTCAGCTCGCGGACGACAAAGGCGATCATTGCAATCGCCGCAATCGCCACAAACCAGCGCACCCAAACGGCGCCGAACCAGTCGGCCTCCTGTCCTTTGTCGAACACCGTCTGAATACAGGTAAGGCCAATGGCGAGAAAGCCGAAGCCGATATAGTCGATGGTCTTCTCTTTCAGCTTGCCGATGTAAGGAGGATCTTCGACAAAGGTCGAAATCATGAGGAGGGCGACGATCCCGACGGGGACATTGATATAGAAGATCCAGCGCCAGGTGTAGTTGTCGGTGATCCATCCGCCGATGAGCGGCCCCAGCAGCGGCGACACGATAATGCCCAAGCCGTAGAACGCCATGGCCTGGCCGCGCTTGTGCGGGGGAAAGCTTTCCAGCAGAACCGCCTGCGAAACCGGCTGCAAGCCGCCCCCGGCCGCGCCCTGCACCACGCGGGCCAAAATCAACATGCCCAGGCTGGCGGCTGCCCCGCACCACATAGAGGCCAGCGTGAAGATGGCCACCGAAAGGAGCTGGTAGCGCTTACGTCCTAGGACATTCCCGAGCCAGCCCGAGGTGGGAAGGATGATGGCGTTCGAGATCAGATAGCTGGTGAGAACCCAGGTGGACTCGTCTCTGGTGGCGGAGAGGCTGCCCGCGATGTGGGGCAGGGAGACGGTGGCCACCGAAGTATCCAGAACCTCCATAAAGGTGGCCAGCATGACCGAGATGGCAATAAGCCAGACGTTGTGGCTGGGCTTCCAGGTTTCCGCGCCCTCGGGTTGCGCCGCGCCATGCGATACCAAAGAAGATCTCCCTGTTTCTGTCCGCTGCTTGACGACTGCGGCGGACACTCCACCTTCCACCTCACAGAAATTGGAGAAACGCCGTAAACCTGCGCCCGAAGGCGGCCCGCGTGTACAGAGGGATGGAGGCGCATCCTTAGCTTTGATTTTATCAACTGACCGTATCGAGTCTTACGGCGAGAAATGGGACACTCTGGGCGCGTCCGGCGCCGTCGTACTAGGGGGTTTTGTTCGCGCTGCGCGCCCTTACTTTGAACCAGATGGGCGTGCCTTTGAAGCCGAAGGCGGCGCGAATCTGGTTTTCAAGAAAGCGCTCGAAGGCGAAGTGCAGCTTGACCTCGCGATCAGTGAAGAGGACAAACGTGGGCGGAGCT
>JAKABE010000340.1 GCA_021801945.1 Acidobacteriota bacterium | reverse complement strand
CGGGACTCCGGCATCGGGCTCGCTCTGCGCTTCTGCTGCCAGGGCCGGCCGCGGTCCATCGGCGTCATTGGCCTGGGCGCCGGCACGCTTGCAGCCTACGGTAAACCCGGCGACCGGATACGCTTTTATGAGATCAATCCGGCTGTCGTGCCGATTGCGCGCAACGTCTTCACCTACCTACGCGAATCCGGCGCGCGCATCCGCATCGTGGTGGGCGACGGGCGATCTTCTCTGGAGCACGAAGCGCCTCAGCACTTCAACGTGCTTGCGATCGATGCCTTTACGGGTGACGCGATCCCGCTCCATCTGCTCACCGCGGAGGCTCTAGCACTCTATCGCCGCAATCTGGCGCCGGGAGGCATTGTCGCCTTCCACATCTCCAACCAATACGTGAATTTGGAGCCTGCGATTACTCTGCTCGCCCGCCATGCTGGCATGACGGCGATGCGCGTCTCGAGCCGCGCCAACCCCAGCCGAGGGGAGTTCAGCGCCACCTGGATGCTGGTGAGCAACAATGCCGGATTCTTCGCGCAGCCCAAGGTCGCCGCCCGCGCCAGGCCCGCCACCCTGCAGCCCGGCCTGCGCCTCTGGACCGACGATTACTCCAGTCTGCTGCCGTTGTTGCGCTGGTAACCGAGTTGCCGCGCCGCAGCCATGACTCCGTGGCGTGGATCGTCACTAAACCGCCCGCGGATCAGGCTCTACGGTGGGCCTGACGCGCCCTGGATGGAGCCGGCGCCGATGCCTTGCGCGCGGATTATGAGATGGACCCGGGTTGCCGGTCTCAATCCTTCTCCAACTCGCGCATCCCTCCGCTTTCCATGCGTCATCGTCAAGATCAACAGCGGGAGCGATAATCTCCAGCGGCGGAACCCGGCTCAGCCTGTGGGGAGGATGCTCGGGGAGATCCGCGCACTGCTGCCCTTATGCCGCACCCAAACTTCGTTTCCCTTCAGGGCCAGGTTCACGAGGTCGAAGAGCTTGCGCCGGAATTAAGCGATGGGTACTTCCCTCATCTTCAAGTACCGCATAAATGTTCATTCAGAGGTGCAGATGTCCGCGATGTGAATGTCAATCACTTCCTGAACGCCTCGCCAATCTCCAATCGACATACCGCTCCGCACACCCGCACCGCGCTGACTTGCCTCTGCCGCCTCTGGCCCGGTAAAGTTTGAGCCACGGACAAATTGCGGTCGAGTTGCGGTCGAGCGCAGCTCCGAGCGCACCGCAAGCCGCATAAAAACCTGCTCTCCAAAGGGACTTCGCATGTCTTCCACACCTGTCTCCACCGTTGCCAACCCGGATATTGACTCTACTCTCCGCGAAAATCGCGTCTTTCCCCCGCCCACGGAATTTAGCGCCAAGGCCCAGATCAAGAGCCGGGAGGAATACGAGGCCCTCTACAAGCGGTCGATCGAGGATCCGGAGGGATTTTGGGCCAATGCGGCCCAGGAGCTTGACTGGTTCAAACCTTGGGAGAAAGTGCTCGAGTGGAATCTACCCTGGGCCAAGTGGTTTTTGGGTGGCCAGCTCAACCTGAGCTACAACTGCGTGGACCGTCACGCGCTGGGCAAGCGAGCGCAGAAGACCGCTTTGATCTGGGAGGGCGAGCCAGGCGAGATTCGCCGCCTCACCTACGCAGAGCTACACGCCGAGGTGCAGAAGCTCGCGAATGCGCTCAAAGGGCTGGGCATCAAGAAGGGCGACCGCGTGGCCATCTACATGGGCATGACGCCGGAGTTGGCGATGGCCCTGCTGGCCTGCGCGAGGATCGGCGCCATCCACTCGGTGATCTTCGGCGGCTTTGCGGCCAATGCCATCGCCGACCGTGTGAACGACTCCGGCTGCGTGGCGATCCTCACCCAGGACGGCAGCTACCGGCGCGGCAACGAGATTCAGCTCAAGCGCACCGTGGACGAAGCCATGGCCGCCTGCCACACTGTGAAGCACGTGGTGGTCTACCGCCGCACCGGCTCGGCGGTCACCATGGTGGAAGGCCGGGACCACTGGTGGCACGAGTTGATGGCCAAGGCCGCGCTCGAATGCCCCGCCGAGCCGATGGATTCCGAGGACCCGCTCTACATCCTCTATACGTCCGGCACCACCGGCAAACCGAAGGGCCTTGTGCACACCACCGGCGGCTACGCCGTGCAGACCTATCTGACGACGAAGTACGTTTTCGACTTGCGCGACGATGACATCTATTGGTGCACCGCGGACATCGGCTGGGTCACCGGGCACTCCTACATCGTCTACGGGCCGCTGCAATGCGGCGCCACGGTTGTTTTGTACGAGGGCGCGCCCAATTACCCCGACTTTTCGCGCTTCTGGAAGATCGTGGATGATCACCGCGTGAGCATTTTCTACACCGCGCCGACGGCCATCAGAGCCTTCATCAAGTGGGGCGATGAGCACGTGGAGAAGCACAGTCTCGACTCACTGCGCCTGCTCGGCACTGTCGGCGAACCGATTAACCCCGAAGCCTGGATGTGGTATCGCGAGAAGGTCGGGCACAACCGCTGCCCGATTGTGGACACATGGTGGCAGACCGAGACCGGCGCCATCCTCATCACGCCGATTCCCGGCGCAGTGGCTGCCAAGCCCGGGTCTGCCACGCGCCCCTTCTTCGGCATACAGGCCGAGGTGGTCACGCGCGCGGGGAAATCCGTTGCTCCAGGTTCAGGCGGGCTGCTCGTGATCCGCAAACCCTGGCCCTCGATGGCACGGACTGTCTATGGCGACCCCGAGCGCTACCGCAAGACGTACTGGAGCGACGTTCCCGGCTGTTACTTTACTGGCGACGGGGCGCGCCAGGACGCCGACGGCTACTTCTGGCTCATGGGGCGCGTAGACGACGTCATCAACGTAAGCGGCCATCGACTGGGCACCATGGAGGTCGAGTCGGCCCTCGTGGCTCACCCCAAGGTCGCCGAGGCCGCCGTGGTCGGCCGTCCCGACGACCTGAAGGGCCAAGCCATCGCCGCCTTCGTCTCGCTGGAAAGCGGCCACAAGCCCAGCGCCGAACTCAAGGACGAGCTGCGCAAGTGGGTGGCGAAGGAGATCGGCGCGCTCGCCCGTCCGGATGACATTCGCTTCACAGAAGCACTACCCAAAACCCGGTCAGGCAAGATTATGCGCCGCCTGCTGCGCGAGCTTGCTTCCCACGGCGAGATTCGCGGCGATACGACCACGCTTGAGGACTTCACGGTGATCGCCAAGCTGCGGGAGGCAGAGGAAGGATAGAAGCGCCGCTCGTTCCGTCTCCGTCTTCCGCGCAGCGGTTATTCCCTGACGAACGCAACTACTTTCGGCCCCATCTGGCGGGCGCAGTGCAGCGCCGCGAGGTGACCGCACCCGGCATACACATCAAGCTGGGATTGCGGAATCAAACGGTGCATGGTTTCGGCCTGCGCAACAGGAAAGATGTGGTCCTGGGCGCCCCAGGAGATCAGCACCGGCATCTTCAGCTTGGGCAGCAGGCCGTTGGTGACGTCTTTGCCCGTCAACATGGACGCCATGGCTCGCTTTACCACCCATCCCTTCTGCCTCTCGATGCGCAGAATGTCGCGCGCCACGAACCCCGGAATCCGGTGCGTATGGGGCGTGAGCAGGGCCTCCAACTGCGCCAGTTGGGCGGGAGTCTTGGGGGAAAACAGCGCCGTATTCCAGGCCGGCTGCACATCGAGACCGCCCGCATCGAAGAGCATCAGACGTCTGACCATCTCGGGGTGCTCGCTGGCGATGAGTTGCACGATCCATCCCCCCATCGACCAGCCGCCCAGATCCACACGCTTCAAGCCCAGATCGATCATGAATCCCACGACCACCTTGGCCTCAGCTTGCACCGAGTAGGAAAAATCGGCCGGTTTCGGGCTGCGCCCGTAGCCAAGAAGATCGGGGATATAGACGTGGAACCCAGCCTTGGCGAGGTAGGGCGCCAAATTGCGCCAATCTTCCGCACTGCCGCCCAGCCCGTGCACCAACACCACCGCAGGCCCGGCTGCCGGGCCCTCCGTCTCATAGTGGATGCGATGGCCTGCAACCCAAACCTCGTGATTCTTGACTCCGCTGAGGGCCTCGCGCAGATAGGTGAACTGGTTAAAGTAGCTCACCGGCCGCAGCCAGAAGCCGATGCCCGCAGCCAGCACAACGACGGCGCAGACGCTCCAAATCCATTTGAGCTTTCCGCGCATCTTCATTCTTTCGGCTTCCTTTCCTCGCCGCGGTTGAGTTTCGACTCTAACTCTGACGCCATCTCCAACCCCAGATCTCGCGCCCTCTGCCAGCCTTTTTCGATGACGCGCACCGTCAGCGGCTCCAACATCAGCGCGCTGTGGCTGCTCCACTCCGCACGCTCCACCCATCGCACTGCGTCCGCATCA
>JAKABE010000339.1 GCA_021801945.1 Acidobacteriota bacterium | reverse complement strand
CCCACGCGGGCGCCCTCGACGTTGTAGTCGACATTGAATGGTACCGGCTTATGGTGGTGAGCAGCTTCTGGCAGGCCGCCGGGGTCGGTATTGGCAGCTAGACCGGGAATCTGCGCGCGGGGAAGCTGTGCGTCGTCTTTGGGGAAGGTGATGGCGAGGCGGCCGGAAGGATTGACGTTGCCGAAAAGAATGTTGGCGAGAGACTGCGCGCCGCCGATGCCGGGGAACCATGCCTCGATAACTGCCTGGACCTTATTGACCCAGGGCATGGCGACGGGGCCGCCGCTCTCGATCACAACAATCGTGTGGGGATTGGCCTTGGCAACAGCCTCGATGAGCGCATCCTGTTCGTTGGGCAGATCGATCGTGGGCCGGTCCATGCCTTCACTCATCCACTGCGCGACAAAAACGATGGCGATCTGCGACTTCGCGGCGAGCGCGGCCGCCGACTGAACGCCGGTGCCTTCGCTGAACTGAATGCCGGCGCCTGGATCGTGCAAACGAATATTGCGTTCCGGCGAGGACGGGAACCAGACGTGCTCCATCCAGCGCGCGGGACCAGGATGCGGATGGACAGCACCTCCGCCGGGGGCATCCACCTGCGCGGAACCGCCGCCGGAGAGGACCGCGACATTTGAGTGGGCGCCGATGAGCGCGATGGAATGAACGTTGCCGGCGGAAAGCGGCAGAATATGGCCCTCGTTTCGCAGCAACACGATGCTCTCATCGGCGATCTGCTCAGCCTCGCGGCGGCCGAGGAAGGGATTAACCTCTTCGGTTTGCGGCGGTTTGTCGATAACGCCGTTGGCGAACATGCTGCGCAGAACACGATGGACAGCATTGTCAAGGCGCGACACGGGGACTTGACCACCCTGGATTGCCTTCTTGAGCGGCTCGCCGAAATAGATAGAGCCGGGCTGCTCCTGGTCGAGGCCGGACATGAATGCGTGCACGGCGGAGTGAGTGCCACCCCAGTCGGAGAGGACAAATCCCTGGAAGCCCCAGTCCTTTTTCAGGACCTGGTTCAGGAGATAGTCGTTCTGGCAGGACCAGTCGGGGCTGGTGTTGGGCGGAATAACGGTGTCCTTGTTGTAGGAGCACATGACGCCGGCGGGATGTGCCATCTGGATGGCAATCTGGAATGCCAGGAGGTCGCTTTCGCGGGCTGCGCGCTGGGTAATTTCGGCGTTGTAGATGGTGCGGCCGGTTTCCTGGTCGTTGAATGCGTAATGCTTGATGTCGCCCATCACCTGGTTCGATTGCACGCCTTTGGCGATGTTGCCCACCATGGTACCTGCCAGCAGCGGATCCTCTCCCGCATACTCGAAGTTGCGGCCGTTGCGGGGATCGCGAGCGAGATCGACACCACCGCCAATGGACATGTTGTAGCCGGTCTCACGCAGCTCGCGGCCTATGACATCGCCGAAGAGAAAGAGAACTTTGGGATCCCAACTGCAGGCAGCGCCGAGCACGGAGGGGAGCAGGGTGGCGTAGTGGCTGCCAGCCGCGGAGAGACGAACACCGACCGCGGAGTCTGCCATATTGATGCCGGGAATGCCAAGACGCGGGATGCCCTCCACATATCCGGCGCCGCCAAGCGAGCCCTTCGGGATCTCAGCGTGTTCGCGGAGACCGTTCCAGCCGGTGCCATGGACAAAATTGAGCTTTTCGTCGAGGGTCATCTGCCGGATGACGAGGTCGGCGCGCTGGTCCGGTGAAAGGGATTTGTTCATCCAGGGCCAGTTGTGCGCGGGAGTTCGCGCCGGGACAGGAGATTGCGCGGAGGCGACAAGCGCACAGGCAAAACAGACAGCACCCGCGAAAGGTAACAGGCGAGCTTGAGAAAATGATGGCATCATTAGCTCTCTTGAGCAGACCTTGTCATGCTACGAGGCGCCAAAGGAGGCCGTCAACCTGAATTGTTTGAGCTGCAGCTTTTGCTAGGATCGTCTCCGCACACTTCCCACTTTTCTGCGACGTTCAAGTGCTCTGCTGCACCCGTCCTTGAAGAAAGAAAGCGAGCACTTCGACCTATGTGGATGGAGGTCAGCAAATGACAACCCCGCATGATTCGGATGATTACGATCTCGAAACGTCTCAAAGTGCAAGGCGATTGGCAATTCCTCGGAGTTACGGATGAATTGGAGATCGGCAATGCGAAGAGCATATGAAGCCTTACCGCGCGGAGGCCAGGATATTCCTCAATGAGTACGACCGGGCGTGCCGCCAATGGCGAATGCAACTCTTCTGCAGCAAGGCAGACTTACCTCTTGAGTACGACTTGGCGAACAATCTGGAAGAGATGAATGTGGATGTGGCTTTAGCCGCAGCCAGCGAAATGGTAGGCGAGCATAAAAGCTGCAGTACAGAGGATTCGATTGCTGTCAGGAACTTCGTTCTGGTAACTTCCGTGAGAGCCAAACTCGCCACCTGTCCCGCAACTGCGCATCTCGACCTCGATCTGGAGATCCTGAACGACAGCATAGTTCTCCGCGGAAGCGTGAAAGACGGCGGGGAGTTGGAACTCGTGAAGCGAGTGCTTCTGCCCGTTCCGCTTGCGGCAGGAATCGACCTCAGCCAGATCCGACTGGCTGAATTGAATAGCAAACGCCTTCTGACTGCCAAAGTCCTCCCTGAAGGGAGGTTCTGGAAGAGAGACTCTTCCAGAACCTGGCGCCTCGCATTGTCTGGGCCTCCGTGGGGCTCGCGGCGCTGTCTATCGCCGCGTTTGCCGGCTTTTGGTTCCCATGGCGCTGGTCACATCCCGTAAACGGCCACCCTCTGAACATTGCGAGCGTGATCACCGGCTCAGACTGCGCCCTATCGCCCAACCGTGTCCGGTCTACCGCCGAGTGCGTGCGAACCTGCGTGCGGGAAAGCGGAGCCAGGTATGTGCTCAGCGATGGTGTCCACATGTTTGCGTTGTCTGACCAGCGAAAGGGTGCAACTCTGGCCGGCCGAGGGTTGTTGCCATTGGCTATCTCGATCACTCCACCGGAGATCTGCAGCTTCGCACAGTACAAACAGTGGCCCGCTGATCCCTTGGCCATTTGCGGATACTCCAGGGTCCCCCTGCGCTATCCGCGAGCGTCTGCGGCGTACAAACCAGCGCGCATATGGTGACATGGGTCACATGCTGCGGAGAAACTAACATGGTCTTCTAACCCATAAGCAGGCATGGCAGAGTGCAGCTGACGGGTCCCACAGAAAGTGTTCCGCAACCGCATGCCGTTTACTTCCTTAGGAGAAACGAGATGAATGCCTTACAGTCTTGCACTCGCCAAAAGAGCATCCCACAGAAGTCCTTAATAGCCGCTGTGATCGCATGCCTCGCCTTGTTGCTCGGATCCCTGCTGACAGCGTGCAGTAGCGGATCTGGCGCAGGCGGCTTGGGAACCAATCCGTCACCCACATCCGCCGCGAAGACGGCCGTTCAAATCAACATGGGCGACTCGCCGGCTGATTGGATGCTGGCTTTTTCAATGAACATCACATCGATGTCGTTGACCGGAAGCAACGGATCGGCAGCCGTAGTTTCAACCTCGGTGCCCATGGAGATGATGCATCTGATGGGCACGATGGAGCCGTTGGCGATGATCAACGCACCGCAGGGTACCTACACCGGTGCCTCGATCACGATTGGTTCGGCAACAGTCATGTATATGGATCCTACGACCAAAGCTCCGGTGCAGGCGACGATCCCCGGTCCCAAGACGGGAACCATCAACTTCAGCAGCCCGATCACAGTAGGTTCAACACCGATGGCGATGGGCTTTGACCTGGACCTTGCCAGTTCTGTGACAATGGGCTCAAACGGCAGCCTCAGCATGAGCCCCGTCTTTCACGTGACCTCCGGCACGCAGGGCTCGGGCAATCCGATGGATTTTGAGGACGGCGGCATTCAGCAGATGATGGGGTCGGTTTCCAGCGTATCGGGCAGCTCTTTCACCATGTCGTCGATGCAGGCGGCGCAGAACTTCACCTTTGCGACGAACACCTCCACGGCCTTCGACGGCACCTCGATGGGGTCCATAGCGGGCGGAATGGGCGTGCTGGTGAATGCCACCCTGCAGCCCGATGGTTCTCTGCTGGCGACCCAGGTGCAGTCGATGATGGGGTCGGGAGGCGTGATGGGCGGCGGCATCATTACCGCCCTCTCAGGCTCGGTGTCATCACCGACCTCGCTGACCATGGTGATGCAGAATGGAGCCGGTGCAGGCATGATGTCGTCGTACTTCGCTGCTGGCGCCACCATCGATCTGAGCGGAAGCACCACTTATGAGATTGACGATGACGGGATGGATATGTCCGGTCTTTCGTTTACGCCTGCCTTTGATGGGAACCATATCTATGTCGGGCAGAGCGTAATGCCCATCAGTTCCAGCGGCATGATGAGCGGCGGAACAG
>JAKABE010000338.1 GCA_021801945.1 Acidobacteriota bacterium | reverse complement strand
GCTGAAGCTCGCCTGCGAAGCGGGTGTGACCACCGTCCTGAACCCTGCGCCGGGAAGCAAGCTGCCGGAAAGGATCTTCCCCTGCTGCGATTACGTGACGCCCAACGAGTCGGAGACGGAAGCGTTGACTGGGATTCGTGTGCGGTCTGCGGCCGACGCTGAGCGCGCCGCGGACGCCTTCCTGGCACTCGGCGTGCGGAATGCCGTGATTACCCTGGGTGCGCAGGGGGTGTTCGTAAAGAACTCATCCACGTGCAGGCACATTTCGGCGTTCAACGCCGGACAGGTGGTGGAGACAACCGGAGCTGGGGATGCCTTCAATGGAGGTTTTGCGGTGGCGCTCGCCGAGGGCGCGGACCTGGTCGATGCGGCGCGTTTCGGCTGCGCCGTGGCAGGGCTGTCGGTGACGCGGCCTGGAACAGCGCCGTCCATGCCCCATCGCAACGAAATTGATTCTTTGTTGCAAAGCCAATGAGAGAAGGCTTTCACGGTACTTGGTAGCCAGGCGGTTATCGCACTGTCGAGTTTTTTTCCAACAGCATCATGGGAGTGTGGCCGGTGGCCTTGGACGCACGGACCAGGTGGGGTGTAAGGATGAGGATGAGCATGGCGGCGTTCTTTTGGATGGTATTGTTGGAGGCGTTGTTCAGTCCCGGAATCTCGCTCAAGAAGGGAGTGCCGGTGATAGCGCGGCTCTCCGACGAAGTTAACTGGCTGGCAACCTCCGCGTCCTGACCCGTCTTGAGCGTGAACACTCCGGAAAATGCCTGATTGTTCAGGATCGGGTTGCCGTCGAGGAAGGCACCGGAGAGAGCGGTAATCGTGAGGTCGACGGTGAGGGCAATATCGCCGCTGCGCATGATTTTCGGCGTGACTTTCAACGTGAGCCCGAGATCCTGATATTGAATCATCGGGACCGTGGGCATGCCACCGGCTAACCCGGCGAGCAGAGAGCCGAGCGCGCCGGACGCGCCCGCACCGGTAAGGCCCGGAATATTGGGAAGCCCCGGCGAGAGATTTGAGAAGGTCGAAGTCTGGATGGGATATTTGGTCCCTTCCTTGAGGGTTCCTGCCTCCCCGTCGCCCAGGCGCAACTGGATGCTGTCGATCTCCCGCGAATCGGATGAATTGAGGTTGAGATTGAGCGTAGCGGGTTGCGGCGCCAGGGCGGACTCTGTGAGACCGCCGCCAAACAGCGCCACGCCTCCGGAGAAGAGCGAACTGGAAATCTGGCCAGAGGCCAGCAGAATACCGAGAATGGCCCCGATGTCGCCTGGAGCGGCCAGACCCGACGAGATGATCTGCTGCACCAGAGCCTGGTTCGCGCTCATGATCGACTGCTCCTCGGCGTAGACATTGAAAGCCGAGAAAGACTGCGGGGGCTGCACGCCACGATTGACCTGACTCGAACGCGCGACCTGAATGAGACGCACGTCGAGCACCAACTGGTCGCGGCCCTGCAACAGGCTGTGCATGCTGGCGTTGAAGGCGGCCAGGGTATCGGGCGGCGCGCGCAGGGTAAGGCTGTTGGCCGTGGGATCCGCGGCCACCTGTTGAACGCCGAAAACATTCCGTGCCAGGTTGCCCACGTCGGTCAGTTCCGTAGAGCTCAAGCCTGCCAGAGAGAGCGTCTCCATTTCCTGGCGCGTGAACTGCTGGCGGTTTTCGCGGGTGTCGCGGGCCACCAGCACGCGATGTGCATCGAACGGGACGTAGAACGTATCCGTCGCCAGACCGAGCACCTGCGCGGCTTTGCGGAAGTTCACCTCATCCACGTCAAAGCGGACGATCGAGTTGCGCACACTTTCGTCGAGCATCGCTTCCACGCCATAGGCCTTGAAGACCTGCTGGATGATCAAGCGCTCGGCGGCACGCAGGTGGAAGCTGCGGACACCAGGTGCGCTCAACAGCGGCTCAATTCCCCCGATCTCGCGGGCTGCCTGGTGGTAAAGCGGTTGTGGCAGGCCGCGCACGGCGTCGTCGCCCAGTTCGTACAGGTGCTCAGCGACTTCGGGGTTCTTGGGATCGAGCTCGCGAGCCCGCTCGAGTGCGGCGCGGGCGCCGGCCGCATTGCCGCCCAGCCGGTCACGGGCTGCAGTTTCAATGAGCGCCATCACATCGTGACTGCGGGCAACCTCGGCGGCCATGCGGTAATTGGCATCGGTGGCGTCGAGCTGCGCGGCCTGCTCGTACTCCTTGAATGCCTCGTCGAACCGGCCTGCGACGTAGAGCTTGCTGGCGGCTAAATAAAGCTTGAGCGCGCGGCTGCGTTGGGCGGAGCTGGGCAATCGGACAGGTTGGGACTTGGGTGCAGACGCCTGCGAAGCCGGCACTGCTTGCGATCCAGGCGCGGATGGCGACGGTTGCACCGGAGGTGTTGTGGTTGCTCCGGTTGCCTGGGCTTCCATCATGCCGGGGAACAGCACCAGCAGCAGCGCCGCAGTCCAGAGTTTGGCCTTGCAGGCGAAGCGCGAACTGCGTTTCCTCGGGCTGGATTGGATGCGCTGCGCTTTCACGATCCTCTCCCGGTGGCGGCGAGCAGATCGGCCAGCGAGGTGGCGCACACCTGGGGGTGCAGTGCGTGCAGATCTTCGAAGCTGTAATGGCCGGTGGCGACGGCGATGACCGGAAGCCCGTTGGCGCGGGCAGCTTCAATGTCTCGCGGCGTGTCGCCCACAACGCAGATACTGGCGTGTTCGCCGCCTAGTTCGCGCGCCTTGCGGGCGGCCTGGGCGATGAGTTCGGAGCGAACGGGAAAGCGGTCACTGAAACCGCCGAAGCGGAACCACTCGCGCAGTCCCGCCTGTTCGACCTTGATCCAGCCAATCATCTCGAGGTTGCCGGTGGCCACGCCCAGCAGAGCTCCCCGGCCGGCCAAGTAGCGCAGCGTGTCTTCAACGCCGGGCATGCAGACCACCCGCACTTCGTCCCGCCGCGCGGCCACGCCGCGGCACATCGCCTGCAGAATTGCGTCCAGATGCCTTTCCACCTCTGCGGCCGGGACGCCTGCCTGCCGGCAGGCCTCGCGCAGGATGGCGGTGTCGGTGCTGCCGGCGAGCACGATGCCGGACAGGGTCACCTCAAAGCCAGTAATGTGGCGCACACTTGAGGCAAACGAGTCGTAATGGACGCTGTCCCAACTGCGCAAAAGGGTGCCGTCGATATCAAAGAGATACGCGTCTTGGCTATCCCATTGAAAACTCGGCGCGATGGCGATGCGTGGCTCGGTAGATGAACTCGATGGCATGATGCAGGCAGCGCCACCGGGCCGGCTAGCGGTAGCCCCGGCGAAGTGCGCCATAGACAGGACGTTCGCTGCGCGGCGGACGCTTGAGGCTGGCGCGGACTTCGGCCAGGTCCAAACTCAACTCGGCCATGGCGCGGCTGAGCGTATTGCGGTGCATCCCCAGCTCTTCGGCGGCTTTGCACTGGTTGCCGCGGTTGGCGATCAACACCTCGCGCAGGTATTGCTTTTTGAACTCGCGCACGGCTTCTTCGTAGCGGATGCCGCTGGAGTGCATTTGCGTCACAAGGCTGTCCAGTTCTCTTCTCACGAAATCCCTCTTGCACGGATCAACCAACAGTCTACGGCATTTTCCCGGCGGCGAAAGAAGGTTTTCCGGGGAATATTGCCAAGCCTCCAAGCGATCAGGCGGGGCCGTTGCCGGGATGCATCCACGGTGGCGTTTCCTGTTCCAGTAACCTGAGTCCATGCCTGACTTTATCGGCGAGTTCCTCAGGGCTGAGATGGGTGCTCATGTGGCAGGCGCCGAAAAACTGGCGCGCCAGCCGCGACTGCGCAAGCCACCCCGCCTGCGGGAAAAACGCAACCGTAACCGTAATCGCGAGCGTCACCAGCACCACGCCCTGGAAAAAACCCAGCACTCCTCCAGCCAGGGAATCGAGGCAGCCCAACCCTATTTTGTTCAGGATTCGGCTGAGGACGGCGCCGATCGCGTTTGCGATCACCATCACGATCAGCGCGATGAGAAAGAATCCGATGGCGTTGGCAATTGCCTCCACCCGCACCAGGGGCCGGAAAAGAGCGGCCACACGGCCGTAATTCCAGGCTGCCAGCGTGAGGCCAAAGATAAGGCCGATGAGCGAGCATGCGGTGCGAAAAAATCCCTGCACCAGCCCGCCGATCACGGAGCTGGCCAATGCGATCACGATGACCCAGTCCACCCAGATCATTGGCTCCTCCAGCAATTCACGCAAGCTCCAGATCACGCCCTGTTAATCGGCGGAAGGCTTCAAGGTATTTAACTTGCGTCCGCGCGATTACGTCGTCGGGAAGTTCCGGTGCGGGAGCCTGCTTGTTCCACCGGATCGATTCGAGATAGTCGCGCACGAACTGCTTGTCGAACGAAGGCTGCGCGCCCCCGGGTTTCCAGGCCGAGGCATCCAAG
>JAKABE010000337.1 GCA_021801945.1 Acidobacteriota bacterium | reverse complement strand
GCCTAGAGGGCCGTCTCCAACATGGTGTGGACTTCGGATGGGGCATTCTCGGCCATCTCAACAAAGGCGGGTGGATTCGCATTGAGCAGGCAGACGTCGGCGATCACCACTGGCGCACCGTTCGCCTCGAGCTGAAGATGACCGGGCGCGTGCTCTTCTTCACCAAGGTCTACGACACCGAAGAGGAAGAAAGCCACTTTTCTTTGTTGCCCGCGGATGTCAATTACCACCAGGCGATTCAAATGCTACGCGCAGATCCGTAAGGAAGACCCATGAAGAGTGCGCCAGCCGCCCGCCGGAGGAGGTGCGCCCTAAAGACAACAACGCGGCCCCACAGACGATCCTACAGGGCCGCATTGCCGGGTGTGAAGCTGGGTTAGCTGATCTTGGCGAAGATCACGACCAGGGTGAACAAGGTAAGGGACTCGATGAAGGCCAGGCCCAGCACCAGGAACAGCATGATGCCCGCGCGGGTCCCGGGGTTGCGGGCCAGTGCTTCGGTTGCCGAGGCGACGGCCCTACCCTGGCCCAGGCCGCACAGACCGGCTGCGATGCCCATTCCGATGCCGGCGCCGATGGGCGCCATCCGTGGAATCACCGAGCCGTTCTGCGCGAACACCGGTGTGGCGAAGCACAAGACCGACAGAGCCATGAACACATATTGAAGTTTCCGCATAATACTTTGCAGTTTCCGCATAGTTCTCCTGCTTCCTTGTAGTTTGGCCGCCAGTGGGTGGTTGAGGCTCACCGTGCCGGAGAAGCAGCTTCTAGCTCCTAGTCTCCAGCCCCTGCCTCTTCATCGGTGGTCGAGAGTCTTAGCTCGCCGATGTCAAGGCCAGAAGCTGGCACCGAATGGCTAGTAGCTGTCTTCATTCCTTTGGCCCCCTCACGCTTGCGGCTATCCGTGGGCCCGGAGTGGAAGCTACCTCCGGCGGAATCCTTGAAAAACAGCTCTCAGCTTCTGGCTCCCAGCCCTTCCTTGTAGAAAACGAAGCATTGGTCTACAGAACAGAAGCCAGGAACCAGCAAAAATCAGCTAAAAGCTAGCAGCTGCTTTTTAATGCTCGTGCGCCACCGCCTGGGAGAGATAAATCATCGCCAGGAGCATAAACACGTAAGCCTGAATGACCGATACGGCAAAGTGCAGTAACAGGGCAACTACCGGGATCGCGAGCGGGATCATCGAAAAGGCGATCAGCGTCAGCAGATCGCTGGCCAGCATGTTGGCGTAAAGACGGACTGTAAGCGACAACATGCGCGCCAGGTGCGAAACGATCTCGATAGGCAACAGCAGCCATGCCAGCCACCACAATGGACCAAGAAAGTGTTTGGCATACCCCACGACGCCCTGCTCGCGGACGCCGTAAAAGTTGTAGTAGATGAAGGTGAGCACCGCGATGCCCAGCGGAACCACGGGCTGGCTGGTCGGCGTAATGACGCCGGGAATCAGCCCCAGCAGCAGCCCCATGAAATTGTTGAGCAGAATAAACAGCAGTACGCAGGTGACGAAGGCCTGGAAACGCTCGTGCCCGTGGCCTATGACCTGTTCCCCCTGGCCGCTCGTAAACTCATGAATCATCTCCGCGATCTGCTGCGCCGCGTTCGGCCGGTCCACTGAGAGGCTTAGGCGCACGACCACGAAGAATGCGATCAGCGCGCAGGCCACCAGCAGTTCCAGGGCAAAGGTGTCATTGATGGGCGCAACCGGATTGGCGGGATGAACGCCCACGGCGCGCATCAGCCACACAACATCAGCGCCGAAGAGATGATTCAGCAGACGGGTAATAGTGAGGGTTTCCGACATCTACGCTTGAATCTTTCCTCTTCCGGGAGGGATCGCGCGGCTTGAGAGCTGCTTAGGGCCTTCAACCGCGCAGCAGGCGAAGCGCCTCCCATACCAAAGCCGCAACCGCCAAGCCTAGGCCACAAAGAAGCGCAACTTCCGAACCCCGGAACCATTTCAGGCTACCATAAATGACCCCGCCAAAGATGAAGAGCCGGATCACAAAAAAAACGGCGTCTGCCAGTGAGCCCTTGGGTGCCCCTTTGTTGTCGAGCCTGGTATTGAACAGGCGGATGAGCCGGCGCCACTCGAAGAGGCTGGCGGCGGAGATCACGGCCCCCGTGGCCAGCATGGCGGCGTCGCGCCAGCCGGAGCCCTTCCCGAGCGCCAACGCAACCAGCAGCCCGACAATCAGCGTGTTTCGGATGGCCCGTTGCAGCAGCGCTTCCAAGCCCTGGTCGGTCAGAGTGGCCAGATTACGACTTTCTTCGCTCATGACTTACCCCCGGTTCCTCCCTTTCCGGTTTCCTCGGCGCCGCGGTTGGTCTCCGGATTGCGGCCCGCAGCCAGTGCCAGCCGCACCACGTAAACCAGCCCGGAAACGCTCCCAAAGACGATGCCGGCGATGTTGATCCAGGACTGATGCAGCCGGCTGTCGAGCCAGGCGCCGGCCAGCCAGCCGATGAAGGCCGCCGAAGGCAGGACCAGCGCGATCTGCATCAGTTTTTCTGCCTGCACCCAGGCGCCAAACAACCCCGAGGGCTTGCCGTCCGGCGTGCGGTCCGGAATGGGGCGTGTGTAAGGCATTGGAACTCCTGTCAAAGCATACCGCGCTTTGCGATGCTTGGGCTGCTCTCGTGGCCGCAATCCGGAGCCGTTGCCGGTCTCCCGGCGAGCATAAGTGTGCATGCAGGCTGCCACTGCTCAAGCGGGTATACTGCCCTTTTGGGCCACGGCCCCTGCGATGGAAGGAACGAACGTGTTTGATTCGGAGTTTGAGCAGAAGCTCTTTAATGAGCGGCAAGAAAAGCTGAAAAAGATCGCGGATCTCGGCCAGGCGGCCTATCCCAACCGCTTTCCGGCCGCGCAGACCGAGCAGGCCATCAGCATTCCCGAGGTGCGCTCGCGCTGGGGCGAAGCCACCGGCGAGACGCTGGAGGCGGACCGCATTTCCGTGGCCGTGGCCGGGCGCATCATGGCCATCCGCCAGCAGGGCAAGGCCGGCTTCGCCACCCTCCAGCAGCAGGGCCAGCGGCTGCAGATCTACGTGCGGCTGGACGCAGTGGGCGAGCAGGGTTTTGCGCTCTACAAGCTGCTCGACCTGGGCGACCACATCGGCGTGACCGGCTACCTGTTCCGCACGCGCACGGGCGAGTTGACCGTGCACGTGGAGACGCTGACCTTTCTCTCCAAGGCCATGCTCGCGCTGCCCGAGAAGTACCACGGGCTGGCCGACGTGGAGCTGCGCTACCGGCAACGGTACGTGGACCTGTTCACGAACCTCGAAGCCCGCGAGGTCTTCGTCAAGCGCGCCAAGGTGCTCAAGGCCATCCGGCAATTCTTCGACGAGCGCGGCTACCTCGAAGTCGAGACGCCCATGATGCAGCCCATCGCCGGCGGCGCGGCGGCGCGGCCCTTCACCACGCACCACAATGCGCTGGATATGGATCTGTTTCTGCGCATCGCGCCGGAGCTTTACCTGAAGCGGCTGGTGGTGGGTGGCATCGACCGCGTCTACGAGATTAACCGCAACTTCCGCAATGAGGGCGTGAGCACGCAGCACAACCCCGAGTTCACGATGCTGGAGTTCTATCAGGCTTATGCCAATTACCACGACTTGATGGATCTTACCGAGGAGCTGATCAAGTTCGTGGCGATGGAAGTGAACGGGACGACGGTGACACATTTTCCGATACCGAAGGGGCCGCGTGGGGAAGGGATCATAGTCGAGATTGACTTTGGTAAGTGGCAACGGCTGACGATGCGGGAATCGCTATGCTACCCCGGATACTGGCCGCCTTTAACAGGTGTCGAACCAACCCTGGAAGATTTTCAGACGCAAAAATCTGTTCTTTTACTTATTAATAAATCACTCAATGGACTGGTGGCCGCTTCACTCGCTGGAATTCAAAATGGCGATGAAGTTCAAACTCCTTTCAGAATTGACCAGATTTTGAGGACTCTCGAAGAGGCAAAACTCGAACTCGAAGGCACCGATGGCATAGGAAAAGCCATTGCCAGATTGTTCGAAGACTTCGTCGAGCAGTACCTTATCCAGCCCACGATCATCTATGAGTTCCCCACCGCCGTCTCGCCGCTCTCCAAGCAAGATCCGAAGAATCCGGATTGGGTGGAGCGGTTCGAGGTCTACGCGGGCGGCTTTGAGATCGGCAACGCCTTCAGCGAGCTGAACGATCCGCAAGAGCAGCATAAGCGTTTCGAGCAGCAGTTGGCGGAGCGCTTCAGGGGCGACGAGGAGGCGCACGCCATGGACGAGGACTACGTGCGCGCCCTGGCCTACGGCATGCCGCCCACCGGCGGTGAGGGAATTGGGATTGATCGCCTGGTGATGCTTTTGACCGGCTCCAGGTCGATCCGGGATGTCATCCTGTTTCCGCTCATGCGGAAAGAACAGGGATCACGGATCGG
>JAKABE010000336.1 GCA_021801945.1 Acidobacteriota bacterium | reverse complement strand
AGCAGAGCTGCGGTAAACTCCGCTCAGCATGACAGTCCTGCGACAAGGCGAAGCAAGGTTGCAGGACACACGGGGTGAAGAAGAGGATCGCACTGCGTCCGCGAGAGAGCCTCTATGAGAACGCACTACTTTTGTTGCTCGGCGATGAGACGCTGAAAGGCAGGATCGGAGTGAAGCGGGGCAAAGCTGCTGTCCTGGACTATCTCCTCGGGGGTAGTGAATCCCTCATTCAATGCCTTCCGCAGCGACTTGATAGCTTGGGAGGTCATTCCCGCTTGGGCATAGTCCTTGGCCTTGTAGTAGTTCATTGCACCCAGTTGATGAACCGAGGCGGTGCTGGTCGTCACGGGGATATCGATATCACTATCGAAAACAGTGCAGTCGAGCGCCAGGGCGCGTTTGTACAACTGCTGGCCCTGCTCAAATTGGTTCTGGAAGATCAGATTCGTGCCCAGGTTCCTCAAGGTCACAGCCGACTTCGGATTAATCTTCAGCGCTTGGCGGTACTGACGCTCGGCCCGCGTGTGGTCTTGCATCGCATCGTAAACAGAACCCAGGTTGTTCCATACCCGGTCATCGCGGCGATTGAGCCGTAACGACTCCCTGTAGCAGCGCTCCGCATTCTTGAGATCGAGCAACATCTCATAGCAAATGCCTATCTTGTTCCACACACGAGAGGAGCTTCTGGGCGCCTTTTTGTAGGCCTCGATGGCTTTCTCGTAACGGTGGTGGAAAAACAGCGCGTCACCGACATTCTCAGGGGTCACGGGGGAATCGCCGTCTCGGGTGGCTGGGTTGGGGGATGATTCCGCAGCTTGATCGGTTGCAGCCTGTTGGGATCTGGTCGCAGGAGCCTCGACCATAAAGGCGGCGAGCAACACTATGACCAACAAAACACGTTGGCGGCTGATCAGTCGCATGTTCCCTCCTTGCGAAGGAACCACAAGGGAAGATCCGCACCCGACGCCCCCTGCCTCCCCGCCGGGACGGCCGAAGCCTTCTCAATAACCGGACTGATTTGCCCATGGTAGCTCTTGAGCGACGGCAGAATTCTGTGATGGAGGTCACTCATCAAGGTGGAGCCAGAGGCGTGTTCCGTCTCCGGACACATGATCGGGGATGGAGGAATGAGCTCCCGGTAAGAAGAGAAGAGAAAAGAGAAGGAGCGCTCTCCGGTTTCTTCGCCGCTGAGGCTTTGTAGTTTTCTACAGATGCCCGGAACACCTGCAGCGCCACTGACGTATATTTGGGGGAGGTGGCGGGATCTTCCCGGGCCGACTCAATCCTGGAATCGACGGCGGTGGAGACGATGGGCGAATTTCGCTACGACCTCAAGTACTGCCTGCACATGTTGATCGCCAACCCTGCCTTTACACTGACTGCGGTAGCAGCGCTGGCGCTGGGCATCGGCGCCAACACCGCTGTCTTCAGCGTGGTGAATGCGGTGCTGCTGAAGCCGCTCACCTACCCCGATCCCGGCCGCATTGTGCAGTTCATGAATGCCTCGCCGCAGGGTTCGGGCCCCTCCGCGTCGCCTGAGAACTTCAACTTCTGGAGAGCGCAGACCAGCGTCTTTGAGGACGTGGCCGCCTATGACTTCAGAGGGGGAGGGTTCAACTTGACCGGCGACGTTCCGGAGCAGGTGCAGGGTCTCCATGTCTCCCAGGACTATTTCCGGTTATTTGGCGCGCACGTGCTGTTGGGCCGCACCTTCACGCCCCAGGAGGACAGCCCCAACGGCGGGCATGTTGTGGTCATCAGCTATGGGTTTTGGCAGCGCCGATTCGGCGGCGATCCCAAGATTGTGGGTAAGTCCATCTCGCTCAGCAACGAGGCGTATACCGTCGTCGGCGTCCTTGGCAGGTCATTTGTCACCGATCCCCCGGACGACCTGTGGGTGCCCTTCCAAATCGACCCCAACAGTACCAACGCTGGGCACTACTTTTTTGTTTCGGGCCGCTTGAAACCAGGGGTGACTCTGGCCCAGGCCAACGCCGAACTCAAGCTGGCCGCCAACGAGTACCGGCGCCGCTACCCGGAAGGATTTGGCCCGAAAGAAACTTTCAAAGTCGAGCCTCTGCGTGACTCGATCGTTTCCGGCGCGCACAGTTCGCTTCTCGTCCTACTCGGAGCCGTTAGCCTGGTGCTGCTGATCGCCTGCGCCAACGTGGCAAATCTGCTGCTGGTGCGGGCCGCGGGCCGCAAGCGGGAGTTCGCAATCCGATCCGCCATGGGCGCGAGCCGGACGCGCATCATGAGGCAGTTGTTGACGGAGAGCGTGGTGCTGGCGCTCTCGGGTGGCATTCTTGGCCTCGTGCTCGGCCTGGTGGGTGTACGTGCGCTGCTTGCCGTCAGCCCCGCCGGTCTGCCGCGCGTGGGCCAACACGGAGCCGCCGTCGGCATCGACTGGCGGGTGCTGGCCTTTACTATCGGCATCTGCCTGATCACTGGAATCCTCTTTGGGCTCTTTCCCGCCATTGGAGCCTCGCGCCCTGACCTGAACACCACGCTCAAGGAAGGCAGCAACCGATCGGGCACCGGTTTTCGCCAGGGAAAAGTCCGCTCGCTGCTGGTCGTCAGTGAGGTCTCCCTTTCACTGGTTTTGTTGATCGGCGCAGCGCTGCTGATCCGGACCTACATTGCGCTGCGCAACGTGAATCCCGGCTTCGACGCACATAACGTCCTGACACTCGAAATGTCTCTGAGCGGCGACCGCTTCCAGAAAACGGCCGGCGTGACGCAGGTTTCCCGCGACGGCCGCGAGCGTCTGGACGCCATCCCCGGTGTGGAAGATTCGGCATTTAGCTGCTGTCTGCCTCTAATGGTCGGCTACGGTCTTCCGTTCAACATCATCGGGCGTCCCACGGGGAAAAGCCCCTGGACCGGCAGCAGCGGTTGGATGAGCGCATCTCCAGGCTATTTCAAGGTCTTCAGAATTCCCATCCTGCGCGGGCGCGCCTTCACCAATCAGGACGATGGATCGGCGCCCGGCGTGGTACTCATTAACGAGGCCTTTGCCAAGCAGTACTGGCCGAAGCAGAGCCCAATTGGCCAGCAGATTCAGATCGGCAAAGGCGTCGGGCCGCAGTTTACTGAGCCTCCGCGAGAGGTGATCGGCGTTGTCGCCGACGTCCACGACCTAGGGCTCAACCGCAATCCGTTTCCGGTAATGATTGTTCCTACCGCCCAGGTCACGGACGGGATGACGGCACTGAACACGAGTATCCAGGCCATGTTCTGGATGGTGCGCACTCATGGAGATCCGCATCAGTACATTCCCGCGATTACCAAGCAGCTACGCCTGGCCAGCGGAGGCTTTCCGGTGGCAAACGTGCGGCCTATGTCGGAAATCGTAGTGCAATCCACCGCGCGCCAGGACTTCAACATGCTTCTGCTCACCATCTTCGGAGTCTCCGCGCTCATCCTGGCTGCCATCGGCATTTACGGATTGATGGCGTATTCCGTGCAGCAGCGCACCCAGGAGATGGGCATCCGCATGGCGCTGGGCGCCGACCGCAGCCGCATCCGTGGTCTCGTGGTCTGGCAGGGCATGAGGCTGGCCATCATCGGCGTGGTGCTGGGCACCGGAGCGGCTTTCGGCCTCACGCGTTTTCTGGCCAGCTTTCTCTTCGGCGTCAAACCCTGGGATCCGCCGGTATTCATAGCTGTGCCCGTGATCCTGACCGCCGTGGCGCTGGTCGCCGTGTGGTTTCCCGCCACGCGCGCCTCGCGGCTCGACCCGCAGAAGGCGCTGCGCATCGAGTAAGCAAAGACCAAGGACGGACCATCGTTTCACTGTTGACTCCAGTGCAATCAATGCCCCGCGTACCGCAGAAAAACAGCCGCAGATGCGGCAAATTCGCGCCGGCATGCGGCGCTTCGTCAGGATGATATAGCCTCATTTTTCTTGAATTTAGACGATCGCTAACGGTCGAAACGACTTGGGATTGAAGCGCTTCTTCAGAAACCCATCACGTTATAGCCACAATCGACGTAGAGGGTTTCGCCGGTGACGGCGCTCGAAAGGTCGCTGGCGAGAAAGAGGGCAGCGCCACCGACTTCGAGCTGATCGACATTGCGGCGCAGCGGGGCTCGGTCGGCGTGGGCCTTCATCATGTCGCCGAGGGCGCCGATGCCGCGAGCGGCAAGGGTCTTGATGGGGCCGGCGGAGATGGCGTTGACGCGGATGTTCCTGGGGCCGAGGTTCCAGGCCAAGTAGCGAACCGCCGATTCGAGCGAGGACTTGGCTAGGGCCATGACATTGTAGTTTGGTACGACCTTCTCGGCGGCGTAGTAGCTGAGGGTCATGATGCTGCCGCCTTCGGTCATGAGCGGGGCGGCCGCGCGGGTCAGGGCGATGAGCGAGTAGACGCTGACCTCGTGAGCAATGCGGAAGCCCTCGCGGCTGGTGTTGATGAACTCGCCGCGCAGGTCTTC
>JAKABE010000335.1 GCA_021801945.1 Acidobacteriota bacterium | reverse complement strand
TTCTTATATGGAGAGTCGAGGGGACCGTCCAGCTAGAATCTCTATAATGAAAACAAAACTCCGCGTAGGGATTCTTTTTGGCGGGCGCAGCGGCGAGCACGAGGTTTCATTGCTCTCGGCAGCCTCTGTTCTGCAGGCGATCGATCGCAACAAATTTGTTGTAACGCCGATCGGCATCACCAAGGAGGGCCGGTGGCTGGCGGCAGTAGACGCGCAGGACCTGCTGAATGGCGGATCCTGCGCCGTCAGCCGGTGTTTGCGTGCCGGTGACCCAGAGACCACGCCCGGCGCGCGGCTTCTCCACGAAGGCATTCCCACTTTGTTGGCACCGGAGCCGGTCATTTCCACGGCTCCGAATCAAATCCAACGCCCAGGTGGCCAACCGCTGGACGTGGTCTTCCCCGTACTGCACGGAACCTTCGGCGAAGACGGCACCATCCAGGGGCTCCTTGAGCTGGCTGGAATCGCCTATGTTGGTTCCGGCGTTCTGGGCTCGGCAGCCGGCATGGATAAGGATGTCATGAAGCGCCTGTTTGCCCAAGCGGGACTGCCCATCGTCAAGCACCTCGTACTTTTTCGGGCCGAGTGGGAGAAATTGCCGCGCAAAGCGATCGCGCGCATCGAAGCGACGCTCAAGTATCCGATGTTTGTGAAGCCCGCGAACCTGGGTTCCTCGGTAGGCATTACCAAAGCGCACAACCGCAAGGAACTTGCCCAGGCACTCACGCTGGCGGCTAAGTACGACCGGAAGCTGATCGTCGAGCAGAGCGTGAGCGGCAAGCCACCCCGGCGACAGAGACCTGCCGCTGGGGGCCCCGGCAAAACCGACCGCGGCGGGCAGGCGACCCGAGCGCGCGAGTTTGAGGTTGCCGTGCTAGGCAACGACGCGCCCCAGGCCAGCGTGGTGGGCGAAATCGTTCCCAGCAAGGAGTTCTACGACTACGAGGCAAAGTATCTCTCAGAAGGCTCTGTGCCCACCATTCCTGCCAAGCTCAGCCGCGCACAGACGCAGCAGATTCGCGCCATGGCCGTCGCGGCCTTCCGCGCCTGCGATCTCTCTGGCCTGGCGCGCGTGGACTTCCTGATGGAGCCGGAGGGCAAGCAACGCATCTTTGTGAACGAGGTGAACACCATGCCTGGCTTTACCCGCATCAGCATGTACCCTAAGCTGTGGGAAGCCACGGGCATAAGCTACAAGAACCTGATAACACGGCTCATTGAATTGGCTCTAGAGCGCCAGCAGGAAAAACTACGAACGGCCTTCAACCGGGAAGAATAGGAGTGCGCAGCCGGGGGACGGGAGAAGAGCTGCGAGTCCGGAGAATCAGGGATTAAAGGAAAGGAAACAGGAGGTTTGCTGACGGCATCCAACAGGAGCAGGGGGTCGGCCTCCCAAGTCCGGTCCGGTTCGGGGACCTTCCATTGCAGGATGTGGTCAATGTGCGGCTGGGAAGCAAACGATTGTCAACGACCTCCGGTGATTGCCGTATGCTAACGTTGAGGATCGATTACCATGACCCTGCTTGACGCGCCCACATTTGATGAAGCGCGCTACCGGCGCAACCGACTGATCGTCCAGTGCATTGCGGGGCTCCTTTTGCTGCTGTTCATCGCCTGGTGGCTGGCTGCCGACCGGCCCGTGGACTGGCCATGGAACTGGAATGCCTATCTGTTCGGTCGACGCACCGTGAACCACTTCTTGACGGCGGTGGAACAGGACAACCTGCAGAAGGCCTATGGTATCTGGATGCACGATAGTGATTGGCAGCAGCATCAGTCACGCTACACCATCTATCCTTTCAGCCGATTCGAGCAGGATTGGGGGCCGAACAGCCCCGAGAACGATTACGGCGTGATTCATAGCCACAAGATCGCCGAGGCACGTATGTACGGCAATGTGCTGCTGGTGGCCGTGCTCATCAACGAACGCAAAAGTGGGGCGCTCAACCTGGCCTACAACCCCAAAACGCACACCATCGATTTTTCGCCGCCGGGAGTGCACCTCTATTTGGGGCCGTGACGTGGCGTCAGAAGCCAATTTCAGCTCATCCTCGCACCTCGGCCGGCAGATGCCATGCGAGACAACCTGAAAACCACCCTTTCAGGATCGACTAAGAATCTTCTGGTGCCGAGTTGAAAAACGGACTACGCATTCAAGAATGCGTGCACAGCAGCATGCCGACGGAGCCCACGAGCAAAAGCGCGCGAAGCAGGAATCTCCGCGCAGGCGTCCAGTCCCCTCTCTCTATTTCAGTCTTAGTGCGCCGCTCCGCTCAGCGCCTCGGCACTCTTGCTCATCTCGGCTGTCCGATCAAGCTTGTTCCAGTCGAAAGGCTGGCCATCTATGGCTCGCTTGAGGGTCTTGGCAAGCACCAGAGAGAAGACTTGGCGGTAAGCAAAGCGTTGCAGCCATATATGAAAGAGCAGCCAGGCATCGCCTTTGTTGGCTGGGTGCCGACGTTCCAGACTGAAGGCCACCGCGGAAGTAACGAAGTCGATGAGTAGAAAGGTGAGGAAGTAGGCGACCAGCTTTTCGAAGCTGGCCGCGGACGCCGCTTCGGGATGGTAATAGCGATCGATGAAATAGTTGCCTACGCCAGCAAGGAACATTACATCAATAAAAGGCGAGACCAGGGGCAGAAGCATTTGAAAGATAAGAATGTTGGGTAGCGCGAAGAGCCCCATGGCTTTGTTGCGGACGAATGCGGCGCGATGCTTCCACACCGCCTGCAAGGTGCCGAAAGACCAACGGAAGCGCTGGCTCATCAGGCTCTTCATGTCGGCAGGGGCTTCGGTGAAGGCCAGGGCGCGGTCCTCGTAGTCGACCTTCAGCTTCATTTCGAGCAGGTGCATGGTGAGGTCGGCGTCTTCGGCCACGGTGTCGGGAGGATAGCCGCCGGCGGCCTTCACCGCAGCGGTGCGCCAAGCTCCAATCGCCCCCGGAACCACCGTGACCACGTGGAAGATGTCGAGCGCGCGGCGCTCGAAGTTCTGGCTGGTGATGTATTCGAGCGCCTGCCAGCGGGTCCACAGATTCACGCGGTTGCCGACCTTGGCATTGCCCGCCATGGCGCCGATCGTGGGGTCCTGGAAATGAGGGATGAGCCTGGAAATGGCGTCGGCGGCGATGGCGGTATCGGCGTCGATCCCCACGTACACGTCCTCGTTGATAAATTCCAGGCCATAGTTGAGGGCGGCGGCTTTGCCTTCATTCCGTTTGCTCAGGACTCGGACGCGGCCAGCCGTGATCTCCTCCGCAAAGGCCTCCCGCGCCACGTCCGCGGTGTGGTCTTTGGATCCGTCATCCACCACGATAACGTGAAGATTTTTGTAGTCGGAATTGAGTACGGAGCGGACGGTGCGAACGATCACTGCCTCTTCGTTGTACGCGGGGATTAGGACCGCCACGCGGGGATTGTAACCAGGTGAGTCACGGCGGATAGGCCTGCGCAGCCGGTCGATGACGGCCAGAATGCCGATGAGAAGAAAGCGTATGCTCATCAGCACATCCCCCACGAAGAAGACCAGCATGATGAATTTGGCGATGATGGCCACGCTGGAGAAGGCGATGGAATCGGGAATCTCGCGCAGGTAGGCGCCAAAGCTGAGCTTGGGCATCACCTCAGCCCTGGTCTTGCCCATGAGCGCGGAGACCAGGACGAGTTTGTAGCCTCGCGCGCGCAGGCCGTCGATCAGCACTGGCAACGCGGCCACCGTGACCGAGCGGTCGCCACCGCCGTCGTGCATGAGGATAATCGAGCCGCGAAACTGCGGTTTGGTCTTCATGGTCTGCAATTGCGTCAGCACCGAATCCAGAATCTCCTGCGGCGATTTACGAGGATGCTCATTCCAGTCGTCGGTGTCGATTTTGTTGCCGATGATGATGAAGCCGTCATGCTGAATGCGAACCACAGGGGCAGCTTCGTCATCGGTATCCGGTTCTTCGTCGATGTCGTACGGGGGGCGGAAGAAGAGCGGCTGCACGCCCAGTTTGGACTCGAAGAGCCGCTCCGTGAGATCCACCTCCAAATCCAGTTGGCGCCGCGAGATCTCGCTGATGTCAGGGTGAGTGTAGGTGTGGTTCCCGATCTCGTTGCCGTCGCGATAGACGCGCTGCATCAGACCCACATTCTCCGCAGCCTCATCGCCGATCATGAAGAAGGTTGCGTGGACGTGCTTTTCTTTCAGGATGTTAAGGATCTTCGGAGTCCAGCGCGGATCCGGACTGTCATCGAACGTGAGCGCCAGTTCCTTGGTGTGGTAGCCATACTGCTGAACGAGATACGGCTGCGGATACACCTCCATGTGCTCATCGACGATCAGCTGATTGCCGGGGTTGGGCTCGTCAGTGTCAACGGTGACGATGCGTCGGCCGGGATGAGGCAACCCGATCACGCGCAGGATGTCACCTTCGCCCTGCGTATCCACGTCGTTGCC
>JAKABE010000334.1 GCA_021801945.1 Acidobacteriota bacterium | reverse complement strand
CGATATACCGCCGCGCGATCGACATTCTCGGCCGGCCTCCGGAACGGATTCTGTTTATCGACGATCGCGAGGAGAACGTAGCCGGGGCCGCGGCTGCGGGAATCAAGGCAATCCGCTTTGAAGGCGAGGCCGCGTTGCGGCGCGAGTTGACGGACCTAAACGTGCTTTAGGGACTTTTTACACGATTCGGATGCCATCCACTCCAAGAGTGTTAACAGGCTAGTAACGCTTGAATACAAGGATGCGTCTGACGGTCGATGGCGGCGGTAGCCGTTTGCTTCTAAGGAAGCATCGCCTTCGATGGCCATGTTCCGGCTCGACAGAAACCCGTTCTAGCGGACAATAGACGGTAGACGCAGGCGCAAGCCGTTGGGAAAGACAAAGATCTTGGCAGATATAGCCCCCAGGGGGGCATAAGAGCAGATCTCACATAAGCCCATCAGCAGAGAAGCTTAGTCATCATGGAGTGACCGGTCCCCTGCGCTGGCCGTGGGTTAAGCTGTGAGCCGAAGAGGAACACAGTTCAGAGCCACAAGCGGAGAGGAACCGGTCATGAAGGAAAAGGTACGATTTTTGGGTTTTGGATGTCCATGCCGAGACGATTGCGGTCGTCATTGCCGAACGGGACGGCGAGGTGCGCAGTCTGGGAACGATTGCCAACCGGGACGAATCGATTCGCAAGCTGGTCAAGAAGCTTGGTCCGGTGGAGCAGTTGCGGGCTTGCTATGAAGCAGGTCCGACGGGCTACGTACTGTATTGGCAGCTGACCGAGTTGGGGGTCGACTGCGCGGTGATTGCGCCGACACTTGTCCCAGTCAAGGCGGGGGATCGGGTGAAGACGGACCGGCGGGATGCGGAGCGGTTGGCGCGCAGCCACCGGGCTGGCGATCTGACGGCAGTATGGGTTCCCGACGAAAGCTCCGAGGCGCTGCGCGATCTGGTGCGGGCGCGCAAGGCGGCCAAGGCCGATCAGTCGCGAGCGCGGCATCGGTTGAGCAAGTTTCTTCTGCGCACCGGGCGGCGCCCGGAGACGAAGATCAAGCTCTGGACGGGGGTGCATATGACGTGGGTGCGGCACACATTCCGCCGGGGGTCGATCCGTACTCGACAGCCAAGGAGATAGTGCATGTTTGCGGCGGCGAGCGGCCGGCGATGTTTTTGTCTTCCGGGGCGCTGGCGGATACGTTCGCGGAGTTTGGCGACGTGGTGCGACTGGCCATTTTTGCGCACATGCACATGGATGAGGTGCGTCTTTTGGAGCCCGCCGCGGGCGGCGAAAACCGAGGCGCGGTTGCAGTGAAGATGGTGGCGTCGATCTCTCCTGTGCTGGGCAACAATCCCTCTTTTACCGTGGCACAGGTCGACGCGGCCACGGCGGAGCTGATAGATTACCGGGTCTTTGCGGCATCCAACCAGACCGGCATGAATACGGTGTGGAGCGAGGAGTACGATTACGCGCAAGCATATGGCGAACCATCGTTCTCGGCTTCTTCTCTTGGGAATCTGATTCGCCGCTTTACATCCGATCCCAAGGCGCGGACGAAGGCGAGCCAGAGCTTCCTGCGCAGCTATTTTGTCGGGGACCGCTCGGCCGTGCTCAAGCCCTTCTGGGCGGAGTATGTGTGCACGCTCGAGAATCGCACCGCCAGCTCCTATCGGGCGTGTGCGTGTCGCAAAGGGCTGTAACGGGCAGCGCGGATCGTGTACGAGGGTGATTGAGCGCATGGTTTGCCGCATACCGCCATTGCGCCGGTACAATGGCTGGCATGAAGCCGTCTTCCCTTACGCGCCGCGAATTTCTGCAATCCACGGCTGCCGCCGGCTCGGGCGCAGCGATCGCTGCGGCAGTGCCTTCCGGAGTTTGGGGCCATGAATCCGCATCCCCCGCCAGTCGGCCGGTGCCGGCGTGGGCGTCGAAACCCATGCGCTGGTTCCAGCTCGTGCTGGTCGAAAACGATCCGCTCTATTACAGCCCCAAGTTCTGGCTCGATTACTTCAAGCGCACGCGCTCTGAGGGCGTGTGCCTGAGCGGCGGAGGCTGCGTCGCCTACTACCCCACCGAGATTCCGTACCAGCACCGTAGCCGGTGGCTCGGCGGACGCGACGTGCTGGGGGAGCTGATCACCGGCTGCCGGAACGAAGGCATCTCTTCGATCGTCGTCCGCACCGATCCCCACGCCACATGGAACGACACCAAGGAAGCGCACCCGGACTGGATTGCTGTGGATGTGAATGGCAAGCCGCGTCCACACTGGGCCATGCCCGACATGTGGCTGACCTGCGCCTATGGCCCCTACAACTTTGAGTTCATGACCGCCGTGCACAAGGAGATCATGAGCCGCTACCACGTCGACGGCCTCTTCCAAAACCGCTGGGATGGCGAGGGCATTTGCTATTGCGTGCACTGCGTGGCCAACTTCCGCGCGGCCACCGGATTTGCTTTGCCGCGGAAGGCCGACGTACACGATCGCGTGTATCGGGCCTGGATGGAGTGGCGGCAGGAGCGGCTGATGAGCCTGCTCGATCTTTGGGATAGAACCATCCAGGAGATCAATGCGGATTCGGCGTGCATCCCCAACGGCGGGGGCGCGCTCTACTCGCTGGACGACGTGCAGCTCAGCAAGCGCGTTCCGATGCTGGCCGCGGACCGGCAAGGGCGCGCCGGTCTGGAGACGCCGTGGTTTATCGGCAAGACGGCAAAAGAGTATCGCGCCACGCTGGGAAGCAAGCCCGCGATCGGCCTGTTTAACGTGGGCCTGGAAGACCGCTACCGCTGGAAAGACAGCGTGACCAGCGAGGCCGAAATCCGGATTTGGGTCTACGACGCCATCGCGAACGGCATGGTGCCCTGGTGCTGCAAGTTCTCCGGCACGCTGCACGACGATCGCTGGCTGCCGTGGGTCGAAGAGATCTTCGTGTGGACGGAGAAGAACCGTAAGTATCTTGTGCAAGGACGCCCGATTGCCCGCGTGGCCATTGTGTATTCGCAGCGCACGGCGTGGTTCTACGGGGGACACGAGGCGCGGGCCAAAGTGGAGAACTACGCCCTAGGCTGGTGCCAGGCCTTGAACGAATTGCGTATTCCCTTTGAGATGGTCCACGACGAACTGATGGACGCGGCGCATCTGGAGCCATACAAGACACTCATCCTACCGAATATCGCGGTGCTCAATGAAGCCCAGTGCGATCAGCTGCGTGCCTTTGTGGGCAAGGGCGGCAGCCTAATTGCGACCTACGAGACCAGCCTCTATGACGAAACCGGAGCGGCGCGAAAGAACTTCCTGCTCGCTGATTTGTTCGGCGTGGACTGGACGGGAAAGACGCAGGGGCCTATGCTCAACTCCTATATCCGTCTGGAGCACGAGGCGCTTCCCAAAAGCCCCTTCTTTGCCGGTTTGGAAGATGCGCCGCGTGTGATTAACGGCGTCTACCGCGTGGAAACCACGCCGCGTGAGCCCTTTGCCGAGACGCCCTTCACGCTGATTCCCAGCTATCCCGACCTGCCCATGGAAGAGGTGTTCCCGCGCCAGCCGCACACAAACATCTCCTGCCTGTATCTGCGCGAGGCAGGCGGACGTGTGGCCTATTTTCCCTTCGACATCGACCGCACCTTCTGGAACGTGCTCTCGGGGGATCATCTCAAGATCATGCGTAACACGCTTCAATGGGCGAACAACGAAACTCCGGCCGTCGAAGTGGAAGGGCCGGGAGTGCTGGACGTGACGGCGTGGCGCAACCCGAACTCAATTACGGTGCACCTCGTCAATCTCACCAATCCCATGGAGATGAAGGGGCCGTACCGCACGTTCTTCCCCATGGGTCCTCAGAAGGTCCGGCTGCGACTGCCAGAGCTATCCTCCGCACAGGAGGCGCATCTGCTTGTAGCTGGCACAACGGTTGGGATCGAGCGCGCCGGCTCGGAGGTGAGCGTCACCGTGCCTTCCGTTCTAGATCACGAGGTAGTGGCGATCGACGTCTAGATCGGAAGGAAGGTGAACTGGACGGGCGCCCATGGAACAGATGCAGCGGGATCGATGCGGCCTGGGAAACGATGGAAAGCATGGAGCTATCCAGTGCGATAAGCTGATGCCAAGAATCATTCCGATGCGATGGCTGGCTCGCGGCCGGACGATCCTGACCGTGTTTCTTCTTGCGCCCCTTCTGGCCGTGGGGCGGGGAAGCGGCGGCGCTGCGTCGCCAGTTACGCATGTCGATCATGGTCCCAATTCGGCCAGGGCGCAGGCGCAACATTTTGTGCTGCTGGTTCTGCTGGAAGGATTGAGATGGGATTATGCCCAGCGAGATGGCGCCAGGAATCTGCTGGCGCTGGGCAAGGCAGGGGTTTCAGCGCCGAAGGGGATGAACCCGAGCTATCCGCCCCTGAGTTTCCCCAACGGCCTGAGCATCGTGACCGGACTCTATCCCGAGCATCACGGCATT
>JAKABE010000333.1 GCA_021801945.1 Acidobacteriota bacterium | reverse complement strand
GAACCTGTGGAAGTAGCCACCGAAAGGTGGCCCCAAGCATATCGGGGCCGCGTTAGCGACCCCGCTCAAGCCGCTTTGAGCGGCTCACAACGTAAAGCCCCCAGCTTTGCTGGGGGATATTTACAGACGCTTTGAGGCTTCGTCCGCGGTATGGGTTCGCGGCGAGCGCATTCTCTTCCCTCCATTTAAACTGGTAAACGGAGCACTCTGTGGATCTTGAAAAAGCACTAACACGGGTTTTCGGCACCTCGAACGAACGTATCGTGAAGCGGATGACGCCCACGGTGGCGGCCATCAACGCTCTGGAGCCGGAGATCGAGAAGCTTTCGGATGAAGAGTTGAAGGCCAAGACGACCGAGTTCAAAGAACGGATCGCGGCGAGGCTTAAAGGGCTGACCGACGCGGAGGAGATCAAGAAGGCCGAGCAAGAGGCGCTGGACGAGCTTCTGCCCGAAGCCTTCGCGGTGGTGCGCGAGGCGGGCTGGCGGACCGTCGAGATGCGGCACTTCGACGTTCAGTTGATCGGCGGTATGGTGCTGCACCAGGGCAAGATCGCAGAAATGAAGACCGGCGAAGGCAAAACCCTCGTCGCTACGCTGCCCTGCTACCTGAACGCGCTCGCCGGACACGGCGTGCACGTGGTCACGGTGAACGATTACCTGGCCAAGCGCGATGCCGAGTGGATGGGCAAGATCTACGAGTTTCTAGGCCTGACCGTGGGCGTGATCGTGCACGACCTCAGCGACGATGAACGCCGCGCCGCCTACGGAGCCGACATTACCTACGGCACCAACAACGAGTTCGGCTTCGACTACCTGCGCGACAACATGAAGTTCGAGATCAAGGACTGCGTGCAGCGCGGGCACCACTACTGCATCGTGGACGAGGTGGACTCCATCCTGATCGACGAGGCGCGGACTCCCCTCATCATCTCCGGCCCCACCGATCAAACTACTGACAAGTACGCGCGCGTGCGCAAGATCATTCCTCAGCTGGAGATGGGCGAGGAGATCGAGTGGACCGACACGCGCCGCCAGAATGAGCTCGGCATCCGCTTGGCCGAGGGCGAAAAGTACATGAGCGGCGACTACTTCGTGGACGAGAAACAACGCACGATCGGAGTCACCGACCAGGGCTGGGAGACGATTGAAAAGCTGTTGGGGATCGGCAACATCGCCGACGCCGAAAACTGGGAACTCAAGCACTACGTGGAGACGGCCATCAAGGCCCACGCGCTCTATAAGCGCGACGTGGATTACGTGGTCAAGGACGGCGAGGTAGTCATTGTGGACACCTTCACCGGCCGCCTGATGCCCGGCCGCCGCTGGTCCGACGGCCTGCACCAGTCCATCGAGGCCAAGGAGGGCGTGAGCATCCGCAAGGAAGACCAGACCCTGGCCACCATCACCTTCCAGAACTACTTCCGCCTTTACCAAAAGCTCAGCGGCATGACGGGCACGGCGGATACCGAGGCGGCCGAGTTCGAGAAGATCTACAAGCTGGAGATCGTGGTCATCCCCACCAACAAGCCGCTGCTGCGCATCGAGAATCCCGACGTTGTCTACCGCACGGAGAAGGAAAAATACAAGGCGGTGGCGGATAACATTGCTGATCTGCACGAGAAACAGCAGCCCGTGCTGGTGGGCACCACCTCGATCGAGAAGTCGGAGAGGCTGTCGGCAATCTTGCAGCGCAAGGGCGTGCGTCACGTGGTGCTGAACGCGAAGTTCCACGAGCGCGAAGCGGAGATCGTCGCTCAGGCGGGCCGGTTGGGGATGGTGACCATCGCCACCAACATGGCCGGCCGCGGCACGGACATTCTGCTGGGCGGCAACGCCGAGTTCATGGCCCGCCAGGAGATGGTGAAGAAGAGCAAAGCGCGGGCGGTGAGCGTAGCCGAGGGGGCGATCAATCCCATGGCGCCCTCGGGTTTCCTGCGCTTCTACTACCAGGGCCAGGAGTTCGAGGTCTCCGAGGAAGAGTGGGAGGAGACGCTCGCAGGCCACGCGGAGAAGGCGCAACAGGAGCACGATGAGGTCATCAAGGCGGGCGGGCTGTTCATCCTGGGCACGGAGCGCCACGAGTCGCGGCGCATCGACAACCAGCTCCGCGGGCGTGCCGGCCGCCAGGGTGATCCCGGCGAGTCGCGCTTCTTCCTCTCGCTCGAAGACGATCTGATGCGCATCTTCGCCAAGCAGTGGGTGGGCACGCTGCTTGAAAAGCTGGGCATGGAAGAGGGTGTGCCCATCGAGTCGAAGATGATCTCCAAGCGCATCGAGGGAGCGCAGAAGGCGGTTGAGGCGCAGAACTTCGAGAGCCGCAAGCATCTGCTCGAATACGATGACGTGATGAACAAGCAGCGCGAGGCCGTGTACGGCCTGCGCCGGCAACTGCTGGAGGGCGTGGACCAGCGGGAGCTGATCCTCGAGGATTACGTCGGCGGAATTCTGAGCGGACTGTTGGACGAATTTGCCAGCGAGCGCGTGCGCCCCGACCAGTGGGATCTGAAGGGCCTGGAAGAAAAGCTCGTGGACCAGTTCGGCCTGAGCCTGACCGCGGCTGAAATCAAGACCGAGGAATTGACCCGCCACGAACTCGGCGAGGAGATCTTCGCAAAGCTCACCGCGGTCTACGAGGCCAAGGAGAGCATCTTGGGCGCGGAGACCATGCGCTACCACGAGCGCATGGTCATGTTGAGCGTGATCGACGGGCTGTGGAAGGACCATCTGCTCTCGATGGATCATCTCAAGGAAGGCATCGGACTGCGCGGCTATGCGCAGCAGGATCCGTTGGTGGCCTACAAGAAGGAATCGTTCGACCTCTTCGAGGCGGTGATGGGGAAGTTTCAGGAGGACACGGTCCGCTTCCTGTTCAGAATGCAGATTGTCGGAGCTGACGGCCAGCCCGTGGATGCGGCGCCGCGGCCGCGGCGCGCGGTTCCCAAGGCGCCACCCGTGGCCAGCGCGGCGCAGCCGCTTACCCTGGACGCTGAGCCGCGGGAGATCGCCATTCCCACCCGCCAACCTTCCACCACCATCGACGAGCTGGAGAAGGAGTTCCATCGCAAGAAGCAGCGGGAGTTGGCCGTCGCCAGCCGTTCGGGTGGTGGTGAAGCCACCCAGCCCGCGCAGCGGCGCACCGGCGAAAAGGTGGGGCGCAACGATCCCTGTCCCTGCGGCAGCGGGAAGAAGTACAAAAAGTGCCACGGGGCGGGCAGTTAGCGAGTCAGCGAGTCAGCCAGCCGGCGAGTCAACAGTCGATGTTTGCGCTGTGTCGCTCCGGGGCTCAACCGACGACCGCAATCCGCTGGGGCGACGAAGCCACAGGCTACCTATCGGCAGTTGGCCGCAATCTCTCGATCTCTTCAAGAGCGGTGTTCTGCGCATGGGACCGAAAAAGTCGGCGCCGCCTGACTCGCTGACCTGCCGACTCGCTAACTCAACGCAAAAAGCGCAGAAGCCCCTTTTTCCCGTTTCGGCTGGCGGGCAATCCGCACGCGGTCTTGGCCATCTGAGAGATGGATTCAGAAAGCGCCGAGTCGATGAGCGCCAGGGGCGTCGCAGTGTCGCGCGTTCTGCGCGCCGCGGCGTAGTCATCGGGAATCTTCCATTGGGCAGGACGGGTCAGCGCCTTCTCGATTTGTTTCTCGTCAAAGAGAAGGTCCCCGGACTTGTAGCGGTTGAGGACGATCTGCAGATTATTGCCGCGCACGGCGAAGAACTGGGAGATCATGCGATTGGCGTTGCGCAGCTCCGAGATACCCACCTGAGTGATGAGGTAGACGATGGCCGATTCGTCAAAGAAGGTCGAGCCCATTAGATCGATTCTGGAACCGGCATCGACTACAACGTAATCGAAGTTCTGGCGCGCGACGGACTGCAGCTTGTCAAAGGCATCCCGCGGGGGCTGGTGGTCGGAGAATTCGGTCGGGGCGGCGAGCACCGACAATCCCGAATCATGGTGCGTGACAAGAGTCGAGAGAAAGTTGGCGTCCAGACGGTCGGCATCCTGCAGGGCAGAGGCTACCGAGTAGCTGCCGGTGATGCCCAGGTTGATGGCGGCATCCCCGAGAGGCAGGCCCAGATCGATGAGAAGGGTATTCTGGCCAGATTCCTGCGCCAGGATGAGTGCGAAATTGGCGGCCAATGTGGTGACGCCACAGCCGCCTTTTGTGCCTAGGAAGACGAAGAGCTTGCCGGAGTTCTTCGCGGACCTTTTCGGCGGTGGACCGCTGATGGTCACGCGCGTGAGCGCTGCATTCACTTCTGCGGGTTCGAGTGGGAAGGTAAAGAACTCGCGCGCGCCGGCCCGCATAAAGCGGATGGCCGTTTTTACATCGGTCTGCGCCGAATAGGCCATCATGCAGGCGAGCCCGGCGGCGCTCGCCTTTTCTATCAGATTGAACGCGTATTCGGGGTCGCTATCGGCGTCCACCATGATCACGTCGAAGTGATG
>JAKABE010000332.1 GCA_021801945.1 Acidobacteriota bacterium | reverse complement strand
GTCCCATCGATCACATTGTCGTTGCAGTACGCGAGCTCGATGAGGCGGGTGACTTTTATCGGAAACTCGGTTTCCAGGTGGGGTCTCGCAATCGCCACCCCTGGGGAACGGAGAATCGGCTCATCCAGTTCCGCTCATCCTTTATTGAACTGATCACTGTCGGAGACAACGCCGGCGTCATTCCCGCCCACGAACCGCAAAGGTTCAGCTTCGGCGCGTATGTGAGGGACTATCTGCGCAAGCGCGAGGGCCTGGCGATGCTTGCGCTCGCTAGTGACAATGCAAAGGCCGATGCCGCCTTGTTCGCGGCGAAGGAAATCGGCAACTTCGAGCCCTTCTTCTTTGAGCGCAAGGGGCGCCGGCCCAGCGGCGGCGAAACGCACGTAGCATTCACCCTGGCGTTCGCCCTCGATGCCAATGCCCCCCACGCCGCCTTCTTCGTTTGCCAGCAGCATTTTCCGCAGAATTTCTGGAACGCCGATTTTCAGCGCCATGCCAACGGCGCCACCAATATATCGGCTGTGACTCTGACCGTTCCAGAGCCGGTGGCCCATGCGGCGTTTCTTGCCGCCTTCAGCGGCGCAGAGCAGAGGCAAGCGCCAGGCGGCAACCTTTCGTTCTCGCTAGATGGCGGCCGGATTGATCTCGTCTCCGGCGCGGGCGAAAAGGGCCGGCCTCTCGCAGAACCTCTGTTCACGTCTTTCTCGGTCCAAGTAAGTGAGCTTGGCCCTCAGGCCGATGCGCTGCAAGCCGCGGGCATACCCTTCACTGCCGCGGGGAACAGGCTCACCGTCCCTCCGCATGCGGCCTTTGGTGTCGAGGTTATCTTCGAGTCCGCGTAGTTGCACAGCGCCGGCCTTCACCCATTCCCACAGAACACAGCCGCTCTCATCTTGCCGTAGCCTTATGCAAGAGGAGGTTCTATGCCGTCTATCCCCAACGCCGAGCGCCGCCAGCATGCGCGCACCGGGCCGCCACCGCCGCAACTGCCCGAGCCGAGCTACGCCGAGCGGGCCCGAACTCTCATCTCCCTGGCCACGATTGGCACCTTGTCCACCCTCTCGCGCAAATGTGAAGGGTTCCCATTTGGGTCGCTGATGCCGTATGCGCTGGATTCCGCCGGCCGGCCTCTCTTCCTGATCAGCAGCATGGCCATGCACACCCAGAATCTAAGGGCCGATCCGCGGGCCAGTCTCTTCGTCGCGCAGCCGGCGGCCGATGGCGATCCTCTGGGCGCCTCCCGGGCCACTCTGATCGGCGAGGCCAAACCCGTGCCGGAGAGCGATCTCTCCTCCGTGCGGGAGCTCTATATCGCAACCCACCAAAACAGCAAGTATTGGGTCGATTTTACGGATTTCAGCTTCTTCCGCCTGCAGTTGGCCGACGTTTACTACGTCGGCGGCTTCGGAGTCATGGGATGGGTCGAAGCGCAGGATTACCAGCAGGCTCTGCCCGATCCGTTGGCAGAAGCATCTCCGGGCATTCTCGCTCACATGAATGCGGACCACGTGGACGCCATGATCCTGCTGGCGCGCACGCACGAGGGAATCGACGCCTCCGAAGCCTCCATGACCGCCGTTGATCGCCTTGGCTTCCACCTGCGGCTGAAGACGGCCCAGGGAATGAAAGGCATTCGGATCAACTTTCCAAACGAGGTCCGCACGCCGCAGGCGACCCGCGAGGCCCTGGTTGCAATGGTGCGTCAAGCCAAGGCCCAGGCCTGAACCAATGCCATAAGCAAAGCTCGCAGTGATCGTGTCACGATAAGCCGGAGCACTGCGATTCGACGATTCACTGCACGTCCCGTGTGTGCGAATCCTGCGCACGCTGCCCGACGGGCAAAGGGATGCGGCGCAGGTGCATCCCAAGTGGTCCAGGATGGAAGCCCGCATCCATCAGAAACCGTGCCATGAAATGCGCGGCCACCGGCTGCCCATTGATGGTGGTGATCAAAACGCCCTCAAGGTTGGCCAGACGCATGCGCACCTGGCCGCGCGCGCTGAGGAAGTGCGCTAGCCCGGCGGCGACCTGCGACCGCTCCGGCTCCTCGGCGGGCAGAAAGACGCGCAGGTTGGGATTGCCGCGGCGCAGCCACGCTACGAGCTGGCCGTTGCGCAAGATCACCTCGGCGTAGGCGGCGCGGTTGAGAATGCGGGGCGCGCTTTGCCAGGCCGCAGACGAAGACCTACCTCCACTCCAGGAAGCAGAAGGCGCTTCCTGGAGACCCCGGTTGTCTGCGGAGGCCCCACTTTCTGCATCCTCTTCGGCAATGGGAAGCTCGGGCCAGCGCAAGACCGCTCCATATGGATTGGCGGGATCGGCCGCGGCCAACTGCACGAACTCCGGCTTTTCGACCGGAGGCTCGCTGCGCAATTGGCGCAGCAGATCCACAGCCGCCGGCAGCGCAAACTGTGTTGCGCCCAGGCCAGCGACAAAATAACCGCGGCGAATCCGTCCGCTCTCTTCAAGAGCCTTGAGCACGTCGTAGACGGCGCTGAATCCGCCGGGCACGTTCTCCGCCGCCACGTGCTCGCGGAGCAGAACTCCGTAACGGTTGAGCAGTTGCAGCGCCAGCGCGTGACCGCGCTCAGTAGCCGTTGGTCCACTTGTAGCACTGGACACCGGTCCGGCGTTGGTGCGGGCGAGCTCCTGCTGAGCGCGACCCGCACCCACCAGCGGCAACAACGACCAGCGTCCTTGTGCTGTGGGCGGCGTGGTGCGGCGCGAGCGGAAAACCATGCCGGTATGCGTGCGGCGAGGCGTGCGCGCGGTCTCCGGCCTGGCAATATAAGCACGGAGTGCATGCAGCGAGTCGTTGGTGATAAGACCGCGCCACACCAGGCTCCACAGCGCCTCAAGGGTTTCGCCGGGATAGCCCCCGCCCGCGGCCTCATGCAAAATATCGAAGAAGCTCGCGCCGGCGGATTCGAGCACGGCGAGCAGTTTTTCTTCGCGCTCCGTCAGCGGATCAAGATTCGGATTGGGCAAAGGCCGATGCTGCGCCAGCAGCGGCAGCTTGTCGGCGAGAAACAGCGCGATGCGGCCGTCGCGCTCGCCGATGGGCTCGACCCCGGCCCACGCCACCTCGCCCGCCGCGATCAGTGTGTCCAGCCCCGCGGGAGTGTAATCGGCGATGCGCGCAGGCAGAATCGAAGTTTCAAGCAGCGACGCAGGCAAGGGCGCGCCTTGCAGGCTCTCGATCGCGTCGAGCAGCGCATCCAGGTGCGTCGGGCCGCTGCGGCGCGGCGCCAGCAGCCCCTGCCAGTGCGTGAGGAAACGCGCCAGCGTGTGCTGCTCCACCGGCTCGACCTCGCGACGCAGCCTGGCCAGCGACTTGCGGCGGATCTGGCGCAGAATCTCCGCGTCACACCACTCGTCATGCACTCCCCCAGGCCGAAAGCCTCCCTCGAGCACGCGGCCCTCGGCAGCCAGCAGCTTCAGCGCGTGTTCCACCGTGCTTGCGTCCAGCGCGAAGCGCGCCGCGGCCTCGCGCAGCGTGAACGGCCCATGCGTGCGCGCGTAGCGGCGCACCAATTCGAGCACCGGATGCGCCACCGGCTCCAGCAGCGCCGCCGCCAGGCCCGGCGGCAAGGGAATGCCCAACCCATCGCGGTAGCGCGCGGCGTCTTCGGCGGCAATCAGGCGCTTCTCGCTGGCGATGCGCAGCTCCAGCAAGCGGCGCGAGCGGATGAGCCGGTCAACCTGCGCGAGCAACTCCGGCGAAGCCACGCGACGCCCCAACTCCTCACGGCTCAAATCGCCCAGCCGCAGACAAAGATCGTGCATGCCGTCCGCCGATCGCGCACGATAATTCTCGGCGAGGCACTGCGCCGCCTCTTCCACCTCGGCAATCGCATCGGCGTCGAGCAGCTCGCGCAGATCGGTCTCGCCCAGCAACTCGCGCAACTGATCCTGATCGATGGTGAGCGCCTGCGCCCGCCGCTCGGCCAGCGGCGCATCGCCCTCGTAGACAAAGTTCGCCACGTAGCTGAACAGCAGCGACGCAGCAAAAGGCGATGGCTTGCGCGTCTCCACCACGTGCACGCGCAACTTGCGTTGTTCGATCTCCCGCAAAATCTCCACCAGCGCCGGCATATCGAAGACGTCGCGCAGGCACTCACGATAAGCCTCCAGCAGCAGCGGGAACGATGGATAGCGCGAGGCCACGCTGAGCAGATCGTAAGATCGCTTGCGCAACTGCCACAGCGGCGAGCGCTGGTCGGCACGGCGCCGCGGCAGCAGCAGCGCGCGCCCCGCGGCCTCGCGAAAGCGCCCCGCAAACAGCGCTGTCGAGCCAAGCTGCCGCAGCACGAGCTGCATGGCCTCGGCGGATTCCACCAGAATCCAGTCGGAGTCGGGCGGCTCGTCGGTGTCGGGGAAGCGCAGCACAAAGCCGTCGTCGCCCCACAGCGTCTCCACCTCCGGCCCGCCGGCGGCGCGGATGCGCGCGCTCACC
>JAKABE010000331.1 GCA_021801945.1 Acidobacteriota bacterium | reverse complement strand
TCTCGCCAAAAGACGAAGCTGGCTTCCGGTTCCCGAGCTATTGATACACACCTCGTTCTCGCAGCTATCCCGACAAACGAGCTTTGGCTGAAGCAACGCAGACAAATTTGAGCGCGCGATGCGCCTCCAATTCTTCCGCGTTTGAAGCCCAATCACTAACAAGAAGAAGGTCTAATGGCTACGCCTTTTCTGGAGAGGCTGGAAGAGTTGCTGGATGTCTCCGAGACTGCGATCCAGACAAAGACACTTACGGTTCTTTTCCGCTGGCCGAAATCCTCTCCCAACAGTTCTCCCATCGCACTCTGATCGAACCGCTGCCGATGGACTCAAGGCTCCTTGCCCGAATCAGCCTGTTCACCACCAGCACTCGAAAACTGTTCACGGAGATCAGCGGCTTAGGCCGTATCGACAATTATCTTGAGCGCAATCCACGAACAAGCCAGAGCCACGATGGCCTGGAAGCAGCACTTGGACTTCTCGTAGCGGGTTGCGAAGCGGCGAAACTGCTTGAGTCTGCAGGCACCGCTCCAGGCGCACCTCAAACTCGTTCTCATCTAACCAGGCGGAGAATTCTGAGAAAGTCGTGACAAGGGATAGTCCCTCCGGCGGATGGCACTACGAGTTCCCGTCCCCGCCGCGTTTACGAAAGACCACCTTCAGCTCGCGCCGCCAATGCTCGCCGAGGGCGAGCAGCTCCCACTCGATTTTGGGCGAAAAGTAGCGCAGCACCGGTTCGTTGGCTGGGTGGATGCGCAGGGCCGGGGCGGCCAGCAGCAGCCGTGGCTCCAGCGGTGAAACCTCCGCGCCCTCGAAGTACCCCTGCTGCTCGAAGGCCGAGAGCGGCCTGCCGCCGGCGGCGCCGGGCTGCCGGCCGGCGTTGAGCGCGCGCACACGAATCCAATAGTCCAGCGCCTGCAAGGGCAGGTGCAGGTCCTCGCCGGCCTTCAGCTCCAGCACGGTCAGCCGTCCGTTGCGGTCCAGCGTGAGCAGGTCGAGCATTCCGCGGTCACCGGCGGCGAGTGCGGGCACCTGCGAGTAGAGCAGATCGCTGCGCAGGCTCGGCAGCAGCTCCGCGAGCCCGGCGCGCAGCCGCGACTCCAACCACCGCTCCGGCGCCATGCGGAAGAGCGGATCGGTGTGTGCGCCGTCCGCATGGCGGCTCAGGAAAAGGCGCGCAAACAGTTCGCGGCAGAGCGGCTCGTTTTCTTCGGTCAGCGGCGTCTCGCTTAAGCCTGCGCCGAAGCTGGCCTCGTCCTGGCGTGCAAAGGAGTGGGCTGATACGCCGTGGCGCACGCGCGCAAACTCCAGCCCGTGCAGCAGCAGACCAACCTCAGTGGGCGAGCTGGCGCGGATCTCGACCCGCTCTCTGGCTGCGGGCGGAACGAGCGCCAGCAGCCGGTCCAGGCCGTCGCGGCAGCGCTCGATAGCCGCTGGCTGCGAAAACGCATGAACCAGCCGGGAATCCAGGTTCCCGGTATCGCGAAAGTCCACGCTGGCGAGATCCTCGCTGCGCTCATCGAGAGTGAAAAGCTCCAAATCGGCGGCGGCATGATTCAGCCAGGCCATGCGTTCAGCGGTGGTGCGCCAGGCTCCCGTAGGCACAATCACCTTGAGCCCGCCAAAGTGCCGCCTGCCACCACTGTGTTGGCGGCAGTAATCCAGCCAGAGAATCCCCAGCGTCAGAACTCCATCGACGATCGCCGCGGACTCGGCCTCGGCGACGCCGATCACCGCGTGGGCCGCGGTTCCTTTCAGCAGCCGGCCGCGCACGTAGGCCGGCCCAAAGCTGTGCTCCAGGTCCATGGCCGAGCGCAGGCCGTCCACTTTCGAGCCGATGAAGCTCCGCGCCAGGGCGCGCTCCAGCAGCCGCTGGTAGTTGCGGCGGGCGGCTTCGCGCGCCGTAGGAGTGCGGCGGTCGTTGGTGGGCGCCAGCTCCAGTGATTGGGGCTTGGCCACGCCCATGCGCCGAGTGGTCAGGCGCAGGCATTGTGCGCGCTCCTGTGCGGCCGTGACCGTGCGCACCAGGTTGCGCTCCTCGCTCCACAACTGGAGCAGGCAGCGGCCGTGCGACTCGGTCACGGAAAAGCGCGCGGTGCGCATGTCGAAAAGCACGCGGCCGTCTTCGAGCAGCGCCGCCGCTGGATGATCCACTAAATAGGCTTCGATAGCCTGGGCCAGCTGTGCGGGAGACGGAGAATCAGCACTGGAATTTCCAGCGACGGGCTTTTGTCGATGGGGTAAGGCGCCGATGGCCACGGGTCAACCTTGCTGATCGCTGCTTACCAGCGCTTGCGCTGGCGCAGACTGGTGATGTGCGCGGTGTGGTGGCGTGCGTGCCACTCATACATGGCAAGCGCCGCCGCCAGCGTCTGGCGGCCCCTCTGCGGATGGTTAAAGCCACGCTGAAAATCGTCATCGTTCATCGCTTCGAGCACAGCCACCCAGCGGCCTTGCAGGCCGTCGAGAAGGACCAGCGAGGCGGCGACGGGCAGCCGGGCGCTGTCAGCAAGATTAGCCCACGCCGCCTGGTCAAAAGGATTGATGGTGGGCCAATCCTCAGTCAGCGCCAGCTTGAAGCGGACGAAGCAGTTGGCGTTGGTGTCAGCCAGGTGGTGCACCACCTGCCGCACCGTCCAACCGCCCTCCCGGTAAGGCGTGTCGAGCTGGGACTCGCTGAGCCCGGCCACCGCCGCGCGCAGCCGCTCGGGCAGCCGCCGCATGGTTTCGATGTGAGCCGCACGCACCGCAGGCGTGCTGACCGCCGGAGGCGCGAAGCGGCCGATGGGATAACGGACCTCGTCTTGTTCTTCTGGCATGGCTCTGACCCGCGTGCAGTAAATGGCTACAGACGTAGAGTACGCTACGCCGGCGAGCGGCCTGGTCGATCACCGCTTCTTGTGGAACGGCCAAAGGTGAAAATGACGCTTCCCAACATGGCCACCATTACGCTTGACCGTGTGCTTGGAGTGGGGATTTTGTGCGTGATTCGTCCTGGGGCGCTTTGCAGAATGCCACCGCTGCTGGTGAGTTGTCTTGGGACGCTTTGCAACATTTCGATGCTGCTGGTGAGTCGCGTTGGGACGCTTTGCAACATGCTGATGTTGCTGGTGAGTTGCCTTGGGATGCTTTGCATAATAGCGCCGCTGCTGAAGAGTTGCGTTGGGACGCTTTGCACGATGTCGCTGCCGCAAGTGAACCAGCTTGGGATGCTTCGGATGGTTCTGTTTGGCAAACGCTGGCACGCCAAGGGCAAACGACAAGACCACAGCGGCGGCAAACTTCATCATGGCCCGAATGTAACACGATCCCTTGCGCCAAGGCAGATGCCGAAGGGGCGGGTCTCCGGATAGGAGCCGCGGGGCTTGCCTGCAGTAGCGGTCCCACGCCAAGCGTACACTGGAAGCACGATGACGCATCCAGCCGCTTCCCCCGAACCGAGCGAAAGGCGCTTCTTTTTTGAGAAATTCGGCATCACCGACCAGCTTCTGGAGCGGTGCCTGGGTGAAGCTCTGTCTTCGGGCGGCGACTATGCCGACCTCTACTTTGAGTCGGTGACGGCCACGGCGCTAGGTGTGGACGAGCAGATCGTGAAGTCCGCCAGCCAGGGAACGAGCGCCGGCTGTGGCATCCGCGTACTCAGCAGCGAGCGCACCGGCTACGCCTATACCGACAATCTAAGCCCGCAGCGCCTGCTGCACGCCGCCCGCACCGCCGCGCTGATCGCCTCGGGGCCGGCCAAGCAGCCCATCCAAGGATTCCTCGAGGCGCCCTCGGCCAATCTCTATCCCATACCCCTCGGCGGTTACGATCTGGATCTGGCCGCGCGCCTGGAACTGATCCTGCGCGCCGACCGCGCGGCCCGCGCCTTCGATGCGCGCGTCGTGCAGGTGCGCGCCAGCTATGCCGAGGAGCTGCGCCACATCCTCGTGGCCGGCTCGGACGGCGCCTTTGCCAGCGACACTCAGCCTCTCTGCCGGCTCAACGTTTTTGTCATCGCCAAGGAAGGCGCCGTGACCACCCGAGGCGTGGCGGGCGGCGGCGGCAGAGCGGGATTAGAACAATTTACCGGGAGCAAGAGCCCGGAGGGCCTGGCCCGCGAGGCGGCCCGCGGAGCGGTCTTGCAGCTCGGCGCCGTGCCCGCGCCCGCCGGCGAGATGGAGGTGGTGCTCGGCCCCGGCTGGCCCGGCATCCTGCTCCATGAGGCGGTAGGCCACGGCCTGGAGGCTGACTTCAACCGCAAGAAGACCTCGGCGTTTAGCGGACGCATCGGCCAACTGGTGGCCAGTACCAAGGTCACCGTGGTGGACAACGGCACCATGGCCGGCCGCCGCGGCTCGCTCAACGTGGACGACGAGGGCTCGCCCACGCAGGAGACGGTGCTCATCGAGGGGGGCGTGCTCAAGGGCTATCTCTCCGACAAGCTCTCGGCGCGGCTGATGGGCATGGCCGACACCGGCTCT
>JAKABE010000012.1 GCA_021801945.1 Acidobacteriota bacterium | reverse complement strand
AGGTGTTGTCTTCCATGTGGGTTCCATCGCTCCGCCCACACCGGTCACTTTGTCCTTAGAAGCGAATCCGACTTCGGTCTACCCTGGCACACCGGTTACGATCAGCGCCACAGCCGGCAATTTGAATCCCAAGCTGAACACGGTCTATTCCTACTCCGGAAGCGGCGCGACGGGCAGCGGGACTACGGCCAAGGTGGATACGGGTTCCTTGGCGCCAGGCACGTATACCGTGAACGGCACAGTAAAGGAAGGCAAGAAGGGCAAGGAAGGCGAGAAGCCTTGGCAGACCGCCCAAGCATCGACCAGCTTCACAGTCAAGCCATTCGAGCCGCCCACGATCAGTTGCTCGGCTGACCCCACCACCATCAAGCCGGGCGGCACCAGCACGATCACTGCGACCGCCGTGAGCCCGCAGAACCTGCCGTTGACCTACAGCTATTCTGCTTCGGCCGGTACTGTAACCGGCAGTGGCACCACTGCTGAATACTCCTCAGCGGGAGCCCCCACAGGGGTGGTAGGAATCACCTGCAAGGTATCTGACAACAAGGGCCATACGGCCAGTGCAGATACCAATATCACGATTCAGGCGCCGCCTCCGCCCCCCAAGCCTCACACGCAGGCTCTCTGCTCCATCAGCTTCACCACCGACAAGTGGCGGCCGACACGTGTGGACAACCAAGCCAAGGCTTGTCTCGATCAGGTTGCTCTTGACCTGAAACAGCAGCCGGATGCTACCGCCGTCCTTGTCGGCGAACAGACGCCCGACGAGACCGCCATCACTTCGAAGGAAGAAGCGCGTGCGGCAAAGTATCCGCGGCGTCACTTCAAGGTCACCTACTATGCCGCCCAGCGCGCCGTCAACGCTAAGGACTACCTGGTGAAGGATCAGGGCATCGATCCCTCGCGCATCAGCGTAGCCACTAGCCCGATGCAAGGGCAGGAGGTGCAGAACTACCTGGTGCCTTCAGGCGCGAGCTTCTCGGCGGATATTCCTGGTATGACGCCCGTGAACGAGAACGAGGTGAAGCCGATACCACGTGTGCCGCTGCCAATGCGGCATCGGGCGAAAGGGCATGCCGCGAGTAAGTAAGCGCCAGCCTACAGCCGGTTATGCAATTCTCTTTCGAATCCTCCATCCGTCAAGGATGGAGGATTCGGTGAGCGTATGAGAAAATCCACTCCTCCTGCATTCTTTTGAGGCTGGACCGGCAAAGCGGCCAGCCTCATCGCTTTTTTGCAGCTTCCGTTTTGTCTATTCTGAATACATTAGAAGTTCTTGGTTGGGGGGTTCTTTGCGGATTCCATCGATGACCACTCGGTTGCGGCGTTGGCTGCTGACGCCCGGGCTCCTGGCTTTCCTCTGCGCAATCGCCGCGCCATGCCTCAAAGCGCAGCCGGCATGGAAGATTGTGGGCCCGGACGGAGGCGATGCTCGCTCCTTTGCCGCCGTTCCGGGCCACCCGAATCATCTGTATCTCGGTACCACCAACAATTGGGTCTATGAATCGCTGAACGCGGGCGCATCGTGGCGCCGATGGGCCCGGTTGGGCAAGGCGGACGGCTTGATTCTGGACCACATCATCGTGGATCCGGCCGATCCCGCCACGATTTACGTGGCCGGATGGTGGGCCGGCCCTCAGGACGGCGGGCTTTGGATTACCCACGACCGCGGCCGCACCTGGTATGAGCCGGTAGGCCTGCGCGGGCGCGAAATTCACGCCCTCGCGCAAGCGCCCTCCGATCCCAAGGTACTGTACGCAGGAACTCTGGAAGGCGTTTTCCAGAGCGTCGATGGCGGGGCTACTTGGAAGCAGATCAGTCCCCTGGGCAGCCTCGAAATCCACAACATCGAGTCGCTGGCCGTGGATCCCAATAACCCGGACACCGTTTACGTAGGAACCTGGCACTTGCCCTGGAAGACTCCCGACGGCGGCAAGACCTGGTACAGCATCAAGCGCGGCCTCATCGTGGACTCCGACATCTTTTCGATCATCGTCGACCCCCTCCGCCCGCGCACCGTCTATCTGAGCGCCTGCAGCGGCATTTACAAGAGCAATACCGCGGGTGCCTGGTTTTATAAAATCCAGGGCATTCCTTCGGCGGCGCGGCGTACACGAGCCATCACCCAGGATCCTGAAAACCGTCAGATCGTCTACGCCGGAACCACCGAAGGCCTCTACAAGACCGTCAACGGCGGCAAAACCTTCCGGCGCATGACGCCGCGCAATGTGGTCGTGAACGATGTGTTCGTCGATCCGCGGAACTCCAACTACGTGCTGTTGGCCACTGACCGCGGCGGCGTGCTGGTCAGCAACGACGGCGGCGTCACGTTCACCCAGTCAAACAGCGGCATCTCCGAGCGCAAGGTGGAGGCGCTGCTGGTAGACCGCCGCGATCCTCAACGTATCTACGCTGGCGTGGTGAACGACAAGACCTTCGGCGGCGTCTTCGTCTCCAATAATGGCGGCGCCAGTTGGAAACACATCGAGGACGGACTCGACGGAAGCGACGTCTTTGCATTGGCCCAGACCAAGGATGGTCTGGTCGTGGCGGGGACTAACCAGGGAATCTTCGTTCTCGATCCACCCAGCGGCGGGAACCTCGCGGGTAGTGCGTTCGGTTCCGGCCTAATCTGGGAGCGGCGCGACATGGTTGCCAACACCGTTATGAAAACGGCGGTCGAGATTCATTACGGCACGCACGTCAACGTGCAACATGCCGTCAAAGAGCCGCCTTTCCCGTTGCAGAGCCGCGTCAACTCACTCGATGTTTCCGGCGGCGCTTGGGTCGCTGGCACCAACTATGGCCTGCTCACCAGCACGGACCAGGGCGTCACTTGGCATGGCGGCCCGGTGATGGGCGAAAACGATTTCATCTCCGTGAGCGAGCACGGAAGCGTCATGGCTGCGGCCTGGCCCAACGGGATCGTCATCTCCAGGGATGACGGCCAGACCTGGTGGCCGGTGGGGATGCCCAAGATGCTCGCCCGCATCCATTGCATCGCCTTTTCGCCCGACGGCACGCTCTGGGTGGGCGCGCGCGAGGGCGTCTACCTCACGCGCAACTTGGGTAAATCCTGGCTCTGGATGGAGCGCCTGCCCTTCCGCGATGTGGATGACGTCTACTACGATCCCGAGTCGCACCTCGTCCTCGTCAGTTCGCGCCAGAGCGACCAGGTATTTGGCATCAATCCCAAGACCATCACCTGGAAGTGGTGGCAAACCGGCTACAATGTCGAGCTGATTCGTCCCGCGGGCGGTCGTTTGATAGCGGCCTCGGTGGATGATGGAGTGGTAGTTGAGCCGCCTGCCGCCGCTGGAACGGAATCCGCCGAAAAGTGAGCCGCGACAGCGAATTTCTGTATCATCGGGATATGCAGACTTCGCCAGTCAATTCGGAGCAGGGAAGCGTTTTCCGCACCTTCGATCCCCGGCTCGAGCCGGTGGCTACCAAGGTCTTAGCCCAGCAGCGGTTGAGCGCCGACGACGGCCTGGCGCTCTACGCCTCGTCCGACGTGCTGGCCGTGGGCTGGCTGGCCAACAACGTGCGCGAGCGCATGCACGGCGACCTCACCTACTTCAACGTGAACCGCCACATCAATCCCACCAACGTCTGCGTGGCGGCCTGCAAGCTCTGCGCCTTCGGCCGCAAGAAGGGCGACCCGGCTGGCTACACCATGGCGCTCGAAGAGGCGTGGCAGACGGCGGCCTCCGGCTACTCCGAGGCGGTAACGGAGTTTCACCTGGTCGGTGGCCTGCATCCCGACCTGCCCCTCCAATTCTTCCTCGACCTCATCCGCGGCCTCAAGGAACGCTTTCCCAAGGTGCACATCAAGGCCTTCACGATGGTGGAGATCGCCTTCCTGGCCCGCCGCGCCAAGCTGAACATCGAAGAAGCCCTCGTTAAGCTGCGCGAAGCGGGTGTGGACTCCATGCCCGGCGGCGGCGCTGAGATCTTCGCTCCGCGTGTGCGCTCCATCATCTGCGATCACAAGATCGACGGCGAGGAGTGGCTCGAGACAGCGCGGACGGCCCACAAGCTGGGCTTCAAGACCAACGCCACAATGCTCTACGGCCACATCGAGAACGATGCCGACCGCGTCGACCACCTGCTCAGGCTGCGCGCGCTGCAAGACGAAACCGGCGGCTTTCAGACCTTTATCCCGCTGGCCTTCCATCCGGAGAACACGGCCCTCGACCACCTGCCGGTGACGACCGGACTGACTGACATCCGCCAGATCGCCGTCAGCCGTCTCCTGCTCGATAACTTCCCCCACATCAAAGCCTACTGGCAGATGATGACCCCCAAGATCGCACAGATCGCGCTGCGCTTCGGCGCCGACGACCTGGACGGTACGGTGATCGAAGAAAAAATCTACCACGATGCCGGTGCTAAGACCCCGCAAGGCATGACGCGCAAGCAGCTGTGCCGCCTGATCACCGAGGCCGGCCGCGTTCCCGTCGAGCGCGACACGCTCTACCGTGCCGTCACTCGTACCGAGGAAAGCTTTACTGTGGCCGTTTAGTTACTGGCGCACCACCACCCCGTTTTTCATCACAAATCTCACCTGCTCGAGGACGGAAATGTCGTCGAGTGGATTGCCGGGCACGGCGACGATGTCGGCGTAGTAGCCCGGCTTGAGCTCGCCGATCTCGCCCTCCCAGCCCAGCAGCTTCGCGCCGTTGATCATGTCGGCCTGCAGCACGGCCAGCGGCTTCATCCCGTAGCGCACCATCAGCGTCAGTTCGCGGGCCTGCGTGCCGTGCGGGAACGGGCCCACATCGGAGCCGACAGCGAAGGGCGCGCCCGCCGCAACCTGCTTCTTGAATTCGGCGATCTTGTAGTCGAGCATCGCGGCCTCTGACGCAGCTTGGCCCTGCGCCTCTGGGTGCTCGGCGAAGTACGCGAAGATGGCGAAGGTGGGCACGGCGAAGATGCCCTTCTCCTTCATCAGGCGCATGGTCTCATCGCCGAGGTGCGTGGCGTGGTCGATGGAGGCCACGCCGGCCTCGGCAGCATAGAGCGTGCCCGGCTCGCCTTGCGCGTGCACGCCGATCCCCACGCCCGTGCCAAGGCGTCTCTCCTCCTCGACCGCGGCGGCCAGTTGTGCCTCTGTGTACTGGTAGGGCGTGTGCAGCACGCCGCCCACCATCCGGTCCGGTCCGGTCTCGTAGATCTTGGTGAAGTCCGCGCCCTCCTTATGCTGCTCGCGCATCACGGCCACGATCTCGTCGGCAGTGTTGGCCCGGTCGGCGTTTGAGGGCAAGTGCATTGCAGGATTGAAGCGGTTAGCGTCCTCGTGGCCGCCGAGGATGTCGATGGCGTTAGCCGAAACGCGGAGGCGCGGTCCGGGAATGATCCCCTGGTTGATGGCATCCCGCACGGCGGTCGAGGCCGAGCCCGCGCCTTCGGTGCCCATGTCGCGCTCGGCCGTGAAGCCGGCCATTAGGTCGGCCTTCGCGGCCTGCGCGGCCAGAATGGTGCGCCAGGGAATCGATTCCTCGATGGTCTGCATGTCTTCGGCGCCGGGATGCAGGAAGAGATGCACGTGGGCGTCGATCAGGCCGGGCAGCAGCGTGGTGTCGCCGAGATTGATCACCTGCGCGCCCTGTGGATGGTCGACCGACGCGCCAACCGCCTTGATGCGCTCACCCTCGACGAGGATTTCGCCGGGCTGAAGGATGACGCCGGTATCCACCTGCAGCAGGCGCGCGGCGTGGAGGACGATGGGGGCGGAGGAGGGCTGCTGCGTGGCGGCGAGAGAAGCGGAAAGAGCCATAACGGCACAGATTATAGCGGTGCCAAGCGGTGGAACGGATGCGGGCATGGGTAAGACTATGCTCTCCTTGTGCCGGATTGTCTATTATCGCCAGGAGGGCGTTATGGCATTGCCCGCAATTCATCCCGGAGAGCACCTGGCCGTTGAGTTAGAGCAGCGGGGCGTGAGCGCGTCTGAACTCGCGCGCAAGCTCGATACGCCCGCCAACCGCATTCCCGGAATCCGGAATGGACAGCGGGCCATTATCGGCGACTCCGCGCTGCGCCTCGGCCACTTTTTCGGCCCGAGCCCCGAGTTCTGTCTGAATCTGCAAGGCCTCTACGAATTGCGCGGGGCTGAACAAGAAGCGGGCAGATCCATCCACGCGCTCCCGAAACTCAAAACGTGCAGAGATTGGGCCGCCTGAACGGTTTTTCCCAAGCTGCGCCGCACAGAGTGCCATGATGAGGCCGCTTTAGTATGCCCCGATCCCGGTAAGGCTCTGTCCCAAAATCAGCGCATGAATGTCGTGCGTGCCCTCGTAGGTCTTCACTGACTCCAGGTTCATCATGTGCCGCATCACCGGATAGTCTTCCGTGATGCCGTTGGCGCCCAGGATGTCGCGGGCCATGCGCGCGCATTCCAGGGCCATCCACACGTTGTTGCGCTTGGCCAAGGAGATGTGCTCGTGGCCTACTGTGCCCGCGTCTTTCAGTCGGCCCACGTGCAACGCCAGCAACTGCGCCTTGGAGATTTCGCTCGCCATCCACACCAGCTTTTCCTGCACCAGTTGATGGCTGGCAATGGGCTGATCATGGAACTGCTTGCGCAGCTTGGCGTATTGGAGGGCCGTGTCGTAGCACGCCATGGCCGCGCCGATAGCCCCCCAACTGATGCCGTAGCGTGCCTGGTTAAGGCACATCAGCGGGCTTTTCAGGCCGTCCGTGCCGGGCAGCACGTTGGCCGCGGGCACGTGCACATCCAGGAGCGTGAGTCCGCTGGTCGAGGAGGCGCGCAGGCTCCATTTACCGTCCACCTCCTGTGCCGAGAAGCCCGGCCGGCCCGTCTCCACCAGGAACCCGCGCACGCGATTGTCCTCCTCCTCCACCTTTGCCCAGACGATGGCCACATCGGCGATGGTTCCCGAGGTAATCCACATCTTTTCTCCATTGAGGATGTACTCATCGCCGGATTTTCGCGCCCGCGTGGTCATCCCGCCGGGATTCGAGCCGAAGCCGGGTTCGGTGAGTCCGAAGCAGCCGATCTTCTCGCCCCTAGCGAGTGCCGGCAGCCACCTATCTTTCTGCTCCTCGGAGCCGAAGGTGTAGATCGGATACATCACCAGTGCCGACTGTACGCTGACAAAGCTGCGCAGCCCGGAGTCGCCGCGCTCCAACTCCTGCATCACCAGCCCGTACTCGACGTTGGACATGCCCGCGCAGCCGTACCCCTCGAAATTCGCGCCCAGGAACCCCAGCTCGCCCATTATCGAAACCAGTTCGCGCGGAAAGCGCCCCTCGCGGAAACACTCTTCGATAATGGGGATGAGGTTGTCCTCGACGAACTCGCGCGCCGTGCGGCGAACCAGCAGTTCATCCTCCGTGAAGCTCGCATCGAGATGAAGAAAATCAAAACCGCGGAACTTGAAGGCCATCGCGTACCTGCCCTAAGCGGCTCTTCTGGCCGGCTTTCTCGGCGGCCTTCTAGAGCGGCTCTTTAGATTATGCAGCCACGCGGCCGAACGCAGGGCGGCTCGCCCTCCCGCACTCCCCCACCATGCCGTCGATCAATCCCCTCCTGCCAGTCTCATCGGGCAAACCCGATGGCACGGATAAGATCGTGTTAAGAGAAGGAACTGCGGTAGCCTTCCCCCATCCCATTCTGACCGCCTACAATGAGGACGGAACACCCACATCCGAGGACACAACATGCCGCTCTCTGGAGAAGCCATCCGCCTGATGAATTACATTGACGATGTAGCCGTGACCCTGCGCCGCGTGCTGGCCACCATTCCCGTGCTTACCCCCGAGGAGCGCGCCCGCGTTGCCGAGCACCTTGCGCAGACACACCCCAGCGCGTCGGATGTCGCGCAGGCCCTCGCCGCCAAATAGCCCGCCACCTGTGACCACCGTTGCCATCATCGGAGCCGGCCCCCTCGGCCGCCGTCTGGCCATGAGCGCGGGACGATCTGGCTTTTGCGTATTTCTTGAAGATGTGATGCCCGCCACGCTCAGCCATGCCCGCGAGTATATCTGCGAGCAGCTCAGTGCTGAGGCCCTGGGTAGCGAGCCCGGCGCGGACATCCGCTTCGTCTCCACCATCGAAGACGCCGTGCGCTCCGCCGCCCTTGTCATCGACTGTGTTCCGGACGAGCTCGAATCGAAGCTCGAAATCCTCTGGCTCCTTGATCGCATGGCCCCGCCGCACACGGTCTTCGCCACTCCCACCGTGCGCCTCTCCATCGCCGACCTGGCCGCCTGCACCTACCGCCCGGAGAAGTGCGTCGCCATCGCCTCCGAGCCCGCCGCCCTCGCCAATCCCGCCGCCAACTCTGGTCACCTCCTTCTGCGTGCCGCGCCCGCCACCGCCCCCGCGGCCCTGGCTCTGGTTGCCGATTTCTGGCGCCGCCTCGGTTTTACGCCGGTTGTCGAGCCATCTTCCAGCGCCGAGCCCGCCGCTCCAACTATCCTGTGACCAAGGGGCCGCTCTTCAGACTCACCGGCAACCGGTCCACCACCTTTGCGTCCAAGGGAATACGGCCGGATTGCCATTGAAGGTTGTGAGGTGCATGAATGAAATTGCACGGAATATTGCCGATGGCCTTGGTGGTGCTGGCGTCCGCAATGCCGGCCGCGGCGCGGGCACAGACCGGCGTGCAGACCGCCGACAAGAATGCCGATCAGGCGCGTGCCGCGCTCAATGCCATGGTGCAAGCGATGGGCGGCCAGGCGTGGCTCGACATGAAGAACAAGATGATCGAAGGCCGCGTCGCCGCCTTCTTCCAAGGCCGGCCCGACCTGGGCACTACTCTTACCTTTCAGTACCACCAATGGCCTGATCTCGACCGCATCGAGGAGACCAAGCACCGCGACGTGGATGTGATTTATATCGGGAACCAGGGCTGGGAGATTACCTACCGCGGCGTGCAGAAGTTGCCCAAGAAGCAGGTGGAAGACTTCCTGCGCTGGCGCGAGCACTCCATCGAGACGGCCATCAAGGTGTGGATGAAGAATCCCCAAACGCTCCTCCTCTATGAGGGGCCGCACCTAGTCGAGAACCGTCTGGGCGTGCAGGTCTCGCTCATCTCGCCGGACAACCAGAGCACTACCATCGTGATGAGTTCGGATACGCATCTCCCACTGCGCGTGGAGTTCCAGTATCGCGATCCTGTCTACCACGACCTGAACACCGACTCCGTGGAGTTCGACAACTACCACACCATCCAGGGCTTTCCCACGCCCTTCAGCATCACGCACTTCCACAATGGCGAGATGACCCAGCAGTACTACGTACTGCGCGCTGTCTATAACCAAGAGCTGCCCCCCGACTTCTGGAACCTGGACGCCATTGCCCGCCGCGTCGAGAAATAGCGACACAGACCGCGCTCTGGCCTCTGGCAGATGTTCACTAAGCCGCATCGGCGGAGAGTTGCCGTGAAGAGCTGATCAAATTGAAATCTGTCAACCAGAGTGAAGATCGCGGGGGCGACCGAGTAACAGGATCCACGGTTGCTTTTCCTCGCTGTGGCTAAGTTAGATGCCCAAATTGAATGCAACCGTTTCCAATCGTCACCCTGGCAGGGCGCAGCCTCTGCGATCTCGCCGCTGCATGCTTCCACCCCGCCCGGTTCAGTGGCACAATAGAAAAAGGAACAGCATTTGCATTTTCGGCTCAACTTTGCCTCGGTGTGCAGTGTATATTGCTGAAGTCAAGCCTTTTGCGCGGGCCTCTTGATCCACTCGCCCGCGGCGGCAAGCCGGCAAAAATCCTGTGCCGGAGGGGATCATGCAATACCGGACATTGACAGTTGCCAGGGAGTTCGGCAGTGGCGGCGGGCGCATCGCCAACACCATCGCGGGCTGGCTGGGCTGGAAGCTCCTCGATGCGGAGATTATCAACGCCATTGCCCGCACGGCGAACGTGGAGTCGCATGTCGTAAGGCACTATGATGAGCGCGTGGATTCCTGGCTGCGCCGCCTCAACGAGGAAGCCCTGCGCGGCGTGGCCATGGCCACCGGCCGGCCGCTGGGCGAAGGGGAAATCTTCGATGCGCAGGTCATGGCCAAGCTCACGCGCAAGATTGTCGAGGAGGCCCATACCGTGGGTAACTGCGTTATCGTTGGCCGCGGTGCGCAGTGCGTCCTCGAACATTGTCCCGATGTTTACCACGTTTTCGTCTATGCGCCCTTCCGCGAGCGGCTGCACCGCCTGCGCGCGCGTCTCGGACCCGGCGTCAACATTGAGAACCGCATCCGCGCCACGGATGAGGAACGCTCCAAATATCTGCGTCAGAACTTCGGAAAAAACTGGTGCAGTCCCCAACTCTACGACCTCATGATCCGCTCTCATGAGAATGAGGACGCAACCGCGCGCGTGATTCTTTACGCCATGACCGGCAAAGCGTAGATGGTCCGGTAAAGCGTTACCGCTGTACAGCCGCCCACCACTTACACCCGAGGCTGCTACGGAGCCGCGCAGGCGAAGTTCGCGGCGTCCTGCGGATTGCCTGAACCCTTGTACCGGGCATATTTCGGATAGGGGCAAACAAGCTGCGAGGCGGGCCTTTGACGCGGCGAGTTGACGGCCACGATGGTATTCGGTGCCTTCCCGGTTTCTACCCAGTCGTTGATGACGGAAAGCATGTCAGTGACGGTGGGGGCATCGCCGCCGCCGCAGTGGCCCATCCCTGGGATCATAAACAGGCGTGCAGAATCCTTTGCTTGTTGGGCAGAGAGGGTGGCGATCATGGATTTGTAGAAGTCGACGGTGCTCAGCGAGGGGATGAGTCCGTCGGACCAGCCATGAGAGAGCAGGAGTTTGCCGCCGCCGGCAAAGAATGTGCTAAGGCCGTCTGGCGGCACATCGAGGATGGCGCTGCCGGTCTTGTAACTTGCAGCGAGGTCGGTGTGGTAGTTGAAGGATTTGAAGTCCCACTTCGGGTTATGGAAGACAAGGTCGGCGAAGTACGAGGTGGCGACCGGAAATGGCTCAGGGCCGCTCACGAGTGCGATCAACTGCAGCTCGCTGCCCGGCTCGAATCCGGGGTAGATCAGGGCCCCGGTGCGCGGATCTTTCGGGCCGGCGTAGATGTCGCGCAGCGTGGCAACCTGCGTCGGGGTTAGGCAAACGTCCTGAGACTGATCCTTGCACAAAAGGGCTTCCGGATCGAAGTGGCAGGCTTGAGGGTTCGTGATGACACCGTCCTTCAGGCCTTGTTGGGCACCGCATTGCCCGAGAAAGGCCTTATGAACCGCTATCATGTCGCCGCGGGTGAGGTGATGCGCCGGATCCTGAAGGGCGACGTAGCCGGTCCAGAGCGATCCGATCATGAGCTTCACCATGGGATTGGCGGGGGCCATGGCGGAGATTCCGTTGTAGTCGTGCGGATAGCGGTAGGCCTCCATGAGGCCCTGGCGCCCGCCCGTGGAGCAACTGACCCATAGGGAGGTCTGCTGCTTGCGCCCGTAATAGGCGGAGAGGATGCGCTTGGCCTGGACCGTCATGAGATGGACGGCGCGATAACCGAAGTCGATGAGCTTCTGCTTGTGACCGGCGGCCCACTCGGCGCTCATGCCGTTCCCGGTGTGGCCGGTGTCGGTGGCCACCACGGCATAGCCACCAATAATGGGTTTGGCCATAGAGAAATAGTCAATCGTGCCTGCCCAGACACCGTTGCCCACGCCCACCAGCTTGCCGTTCCAGTGCCCGGCGGGCATCCATACCTCGATTTTGATATCGGAATCGGATGTCGGCGTGAGAGTAGCGGCCACCCGGCAAAAAGCCGGCATCCTCTTGAAGGGCGAGGGGGCTCCGGCCCCGGCCATGAACAGTCCCATTCTTCCTGGAGGAGCGAAAGAGCCCGCGGCAACCAGAGAGGCTGAAGTGATGCGCCCCTTCGTCAGAGCCATCGAGGCAAGACTCTCACAGGACACTGCGGCGGCGCGTGGCGCCAGAGCAACCATGCCGAAGGCTGTGATCAAGAGTAAAAGCGCAAGACGATTCAACATTTCTGTCTCCTTGGGCGAAGCTGAGAAACCAGGACCGCCGCGATCATGCGCTCTCTCTGGAGACGCGCGGGCCGCGATTTGTGCCGCGCGGAATGATGGAAACGGCTACCCTTTGCACGCGATCTACAATCCCCAACACCTATAGCAGCGATGGTGAGACGAGGTCAACTCACAGATCGAGCGTCCCGCCACGCATCCCAGGTCGGCCAAACTGTAAGCGTCCGAAGCTTTCACCTGGCGCGGATTCGGGTCGTGTGAGAAACTTTGGCGGGAGCAACGAAGTGTCCACTTGTTTTCAAGTGGACACTTCAAGTACCGGTGCTTGAAGGATTTTCAGGCAGCCTGAGAGACGGACTGGGGCTTGTCGGCCAGGTTCCAGGGCAGCAGTTCGGCGATGCGGCCGATGGGATGGTCGGCGATCTGGGCGAGCACGATGCGCAGATAGAGTTCCGGATCGAGGCCGTTGAGCTTGGCCGAGCCGATCAGCGAGTAGATGGCGGCAGCCCGCTCGCCGCCCGAATCGGCGCCGGCAAAGAGATAATTCTTCCTTCCTAAAGCAACGCATCGCAGCGCCCTCTCAGCCGGATTGTTGTCTATCTCCAGCAAGCCATCATCGACGTAGCGCACAAGCGCACGCCAGCGTGAAAGTGCATAACGGATGGCAGCCGCGGTTTCGCTCTTGGGCGAAAGCTGGGGAAGCGATTGTTCCATCCAGGTTCGAAAATCTTCGAGCAAGGGCCGTGCGCGGGACCGGCGGACCTCGCGTCTGAGGTCCACGGGCTTGCCGCGAATCTCTTCTTCGATGCCGTACAGTGCGCCGATGCGATCGTGGGCCTCGGTGGTGATGGGCGACGGATGCGCCGCGTGAATTTCGTAGAACTTGCGCCGGCAGTGCGCCCAGCATGCCACTTCGTAGATGGCGCCGCCATCGTAAAGATGATGAAAGCCCGCGTAGGCATCCGCTTGCAGTGCGCCTTTGAAGGTCTTCAGGTGAGTACGCGGATGTTCTCCCTTGCAGTCTTCCGAGTATGCAAACCACACGGCCGGAGCGGTCTTTTCACCGGCGGACCGTTCGTCGCGGACGTAAGTCCACAACCGTCCGGTTTTGGTTTTACCGGTGCCGGGTGCGAGCACCGGCATGGGCGTATCGTCGGCGTGGATCTTGCGCCCCGCCAGGACATGCTCACGCAACGCATCCACCAGCGGATCGAGCAACGCGCTCGATGCGCCCACCCACCCGGCCAGCGTGGAGCGCTCGATCTCGACACCCTAGCGTAAAAAACCCATGAATACAGGTGATTATTAGGCTTCGGCTAAACCGCCAGGGGCGGCGCAAAGGTGCGCTCGGGGCGGCGCCAGTCGATGCCTTCCAGAAGCATCGATAACTGAGCGCGGCTCAGTGCCACCGTTCCGCTGTCTGCCTTCGGCCACACGAAACGTCCGCGTTCCAGGCGCTTCGTGAACAGACAAAGCCCGTCACCATCAAACCACAACAACTTGACCTGGTCGCCGCGCCGGCCACGAAAGACGAAGACATGACCGGAATAAGGCTGCGCGTTGAGCACCGTCTGCACCTGAGCAGTCAAACCATAGAAGCCGCGCCGCATATCGGTCACGCCGGCGGCGATCCAGATCCTGGTTCCTGTGCGCAGATCGATCACGGTCGCAGGCTCTCCAACACTACCCGCAACAATGCCGCATCCACACCGCTTTCCACGTCAATCTTCACGCGCCCGGACAACTCGATATGAATAGCGCCACCCGGTATCGCGGCCAGGGGCTGGATGGAACTCGTCTCTGTGGCAGCCGCATCCACGGTAACGGCGCTTGCCTCTGCCGAGGAAAGAACCACGGGCAACAATGTTGCAGACCTCTGCCCCTTCGGCTCCGGCTTGCCCTTGAGATAGGCTCGGCGCCAATCGAAAACTTGATGTGAGTTCATGCCTTCGGCCTGCGCACCTTCGCCACGCTAGCCCCGGGCTGAAAGGTCAACTCCACGATCCGGCGCTTCTCAGCAACCGTTCGGTAAACCCGCTTCCCGATGACCGATGGCACACCATCTTCATGGTCCATGAACCCATCGTTCAGCGCCAGGCCGCCGCCGATCCAGATGGAATCTCCGAACGCTTACCGCCAAGCCTTCCGAACATCCAGGAGCTTGGGCGGCTTCTGTCTGGTCTTTTGCTCTCTACAAGGGCTGGGATTCCACTTCGGCAACTATCACCTATCGATGGAAACGCCGGACTGTGGATCGATGCCTTGGCCGGAGCGTTTCCGCTTCACTCATTGACATTGCGACATCGTGCAAGGCGGGCTGTTCTTTAGGAAAGAACAACTTGACCGCACGGTCTCTGGAAAGAGCAGAATTGCGAACCCTGTAGCCAGTTGAACTCGGCTTTCCGATCGCTGTCTGATGCAATCCGTCCCGTTCAACTTTGGCTGCATCTTCCTGCGACACTGCACGGATTCTCGCTCCTTCCGAGATGCGATCCAGGCAATCTGGCGCCGCTTCCTATTCACTGCGCAATGCCTCCTGTGGTTTGAGCAGAGCAGCACGGCGCGCAGGGATCAAAGACGCTATGAGCGCCACGACAAGGATTGCTATGGCTGCCAGCACAAGACTGCCGGGTTGAACGGACTCACCTCGAATAAGAACGCGCGCAGAAAACGAGTCGCGAATACCGCTCCCATGAGTCCGATCGCGCAGCCCATCACGCCCAGCTTGACTCCGAAGTTTAGAACCAGGCGTAGTAAGTCGCTGCGCGTTGCGCCCAGCGCCATCCGGATAGCGAACTCGTGACTGCGCTGCAATACGGAAAAAGCGATCACACAGTAAACGCCCAGCAGGGCCAGCAATATCGCGGCGCCCGCAAAAATGGAAATTATGGCCGTATTGAAGCGCCGAGATCCCTCCCCCTCACGCACCAGTTCTTCCATGGTCGCAACATGAGTCAGCGGTAGTTGCGGATCGAGCGACCGAACCACGCTGCGAAGGTCTGCAGCCATCTGATCCGAGGGCAACGCTCCGCGCAACACAATCGTGCCGTAGTTGCCGTACAACATGCCCGGAGGCGCAAACTTGCCGATGGCGGGCTTGAGCTGAGACGCCGGCTGGTAATACTGGGGTGCCGTGGGTTCCGCAGGGCCGCTCTGCTTGAAGTCGCCCACCTCCCCGACCACCGTGAGCCAGGGCATCGGCGATCCCGCCACGCCGATATAGAGCCGCTTTCCAATGGGATCTTGATTGGGCCAGTACTTCTCGGCCAAGGCGCGGTTCACGATGACCACCAGCGGAGCGCTGGCCGCGTCCGAGTCGCGAAAAGACCGCCCGCGCAGCAGAGGTATGCCTGCGGCCCGAAAGTAGTCGCCAAAAACCCGGCCGTTCCACGCCAGATTCAGGCCCGCTCCCTTGGGCGGAACGTAGCCTTCGGGAACGAAGGTCGTAGTATCATGGCCTCCACCGGGCAGCGCCGTCGTTACCCCAACCGCTTCCACACCCGGCAATGCTCTGAGCTTCTCCAGCAGTCTCTGGTCGAAGACATTCACGGCCGCCTGCGTAGAGTATTGCTGGCCGGGCAGCCCATACGAGGCCGTCATCGTGTGCTCCGCGTTAAATCCCAGATCGACCTCGCGCAACTTTTCGTAGCTCTGCAGCAGCAGGCCCGCTCCGGCCAGCAGCACAAGCGCCGCGGCGAGCTCGCACACCACGAGCGCGGAGCGCAGCTTCGCCTGGCCGCCGGCCGGCGTGTCCGTTCGCCCGCCTTCCTTCAGGTGGTCGTTCAGGTTGGTCCGCGCGGCGGCAACGGCCGGCAGCGCGCCGCAGATCAGCCCCGTCACCGCCACCAGCAGAAGCGCGAATCCAACCACCCCGCCGTCAAGCCGAATCTCGCTGATCCGGGGTAGCGTCGCGGGCAAATAGCGAATCCCCATCCACAGAGCAGTCCATGCCAGAACCAGGCCGGCCATGCCGCCTGCCAAGCACAGTAAAAGCGAGTCCAGCAGATTTTCCCACAATACTCTCGCCGTGCTTGCGCCCAGTGCAATCCGCATCGCGGTCTCGTGACGGCGCCGGATGGCCCTCACCAGCAGCAGCCCCGCAAGATTAATGCACGCAATCAGAAGCACGACCACCACGGCCAGAAAAAGCATGTGCAGCAGCGACCTGGCTTGCGCCACGGTCGCGTCCGTCAGGCTTTCCACCATCGCGTGGACATGCATCGAAGTCAGGACGGAGGGCAAACGTTCAACGATCTCAGGCCCCGCCGGCTCCATGTTCTGCCGGGCCTGGGCCAGCGTCACACCCGGCTTCAACCGCCCCACCAGTTCGTAGTTCCAGCTTCCGGCCTGGTTCACCAGTTCGCCTTGCGTAAAGCTTATGGGAACCCAAAGCTGGCTCTGGTCCAATTCCCCTGGAATCAGGGGAAACTCAAACTGCTGCGGCATCACGCCGATAATCTCGTACGTTCTGCGGTTGAGTTGGAACCTCTTCCCCAGAACATTTTTGTCGCCGGAGAAACGGGTTTGCCACATGTCGTAGCTGATCACCGCCACGTGTTGGCTCTCCGCATCCTCTCTCCGCGTGAACGTGCGTCCCAGCAGCGGTGCCACGCCCAGCACGTTGAAGACTGACGCATTCATCCGGGCCGCGTCGATCTCCACCGGCTCACCGTCGCCCGAGAGCTCATACGAAACCTGCCGGAACGCGCCCATTCCCGAAAACACGGTCGTCGTCTGCTCATAGATGCCCACCGCCGGGGCCGTCACACGAGGGGGGCCACTGTCCGCAGGCGCGCCTTCCGGAACATTGCCCATCAGCACCAGCCGGTTCGGCTCAGGGAACGGCAAGGGCCGCATCAATACGCCCTCGACAACAGAGAAGATGGCAAGCGTCGCGCCAATTCCAAAAGCCAGCGTCAGGACCGCGGCAAGCGCAAACCCCGGCGACTTGCGCAGCCGGCGCAGCGCGAAATGAAAGTCCGCGGTCAAGTCCTCCAGCAGTCGTCCCATCCGAATCTCCCGAACCTTGGCCCGAACTTGCTCGACGCCCCCGAGCTCGATGAGCGCGCGCCGGCGCGCCTCCGAGGACGAAAGCCCTTCGTTCATCCTCTCCGCGGTCAACAGGGCTACCGAGGATTGAATCTCATCGTCCAGCGCCTGCTCGACCTGTCCTCGGCGCAGAACGTTCCTGAATAAACTTGCGATTCGCCCTGGCATGACGCCTCCTCTCCGGCTTAGGCGGATTCAACGGCCCTCGTCATGATCTTGACCACCTGGTTCCAATCCCTTTCCTCAACCTTGAGCTGTCCTCGGCCCGTCGACGTAAGCCGGTAGTATTTGGCCCGGCGATTGTTTTCTGATGTGCGCCATTCAGCCTGAACCCAGCCCTTTTGTTCCATGCGGTGCAGCGCCGGAAAAAGCGAACCGAAGCTTACTTGAAAGGCTCCACTGGTGATCTGTGTAATGCGTCGCGAGATGCCGACCCCATGCAAAGGCTCGAGGAGGAGCACCTTCAGGATCAGCAGGTCGAGTGTGCCGCGCAGAAGATCGGTTCGTCTTTGGGGCATGTCAGCCTCTTATCGGAATACGATAGCAAGCCGGAATTTGTTCCCTGGCGTTTCATAGGAGTGCGCTTGGACGGGGCAAAGTCTTCGCCCGCAACATGACTGAGGGCATCCAATTGCCCCCGCGCGAGCATGGGTGTGCATTTCCGCACAGATAGTCAGGGCATAGGCACTCGCTGGCCACGGATAACGGCTCCGGAATCAGCAAATTATCTCCGGCTTGGTTTGGCCCAGGAATACTGTCATCATAGATGCATTCTCATTCGCAAACTCCACGCGCGTCTCGGAGGTTTTCATGCGAACCCTGCTTCAGGACTTGCGTTATGCGGCTCGGCGGCTTTTAAAGGCGCCGGGATTCACGCTCGCCGCGGTGCTTACCCTGACCATTGGCATTGGCGCCAACACCGCCCTCTTCAGCAGCATGGATGCAGTCGTGATGCATCCGCTGGCAGTGCCTCAACTGGAACGCGTAATGGCCATATCCGAGGAGCAGGACGGGCGCCATCATTGGGTCACCCTTGGCAATTTTGAAGACTGGAGCCGCCAGAGCCGTTCCTTCGAGGAGTTGGCGATGTTTGCTCCGGCCCATATGAGCATGACCGGCGCAGGCGACGCTGCGCATGTCGCAGTCGCGCAGACATCGGCAAACTTCTTCAATGTGCTGCGCACTCCGGCATTTCTGGGACGCGCCTTTCTCTCCAGCGATGCCCAACCGGGCCGCGACGGCGTGGCGCTTCTCAATTACGGCTTTTGGCTGAGGCAATTTGCCGGCAACCCTGATGTGCTCGGCCAGCAGCTCAAACTCGATCAGCGCACCTACACCGTTGTGGGAGTCATGCCGAAGACGATGCAATACCCTCCCGGAATCGACCTGTTTGTGCCCTTCGCGCCCACTCCACAACAAATGCAAGACCGTAGCGATCACGACTACCAGGTGATCGGGCGTCTGCGTGGCCCTGTTACAGTGATGCAGGCCCAGGCGGAGATGCGCACCATTGCCGAGCACCTGTCGAAGGCGTATCCCTCAACCAATGCGCGATGGGCGGTCTATGTCGAACCCCTCCTCGATAGCATGAACGGCCCCGACACTCCGCGCTATTACAAGCTCATCCTGGGAGCGACCCTGTTTCTGCTGCTTGTGGTCTGCGCCAACCTGGCCAACCTGCAGTTTGCGCTCGGCATCGCGCGGCGTCCTGAGATTGCCATGCGCATCGCGCTCGGCGCCGGCCGCTGGCGCATCATGCGGCAGTTGCTCACCGAGAACCTGCTGCTCGGGCTGGGCGGCGCCTTGGGCGGGCTGGTCTTCGCCGGGCTTTATCTGCACATCATCCTCATTACCATGCCGGCGGCCGTAGCACGCTACCTCCCCGGTTGGTCGAATACCTCCCTGAACGGTCGCGCCCTGGTGTACAACATGTTGCTGGCGATTGTCGCCTGCCTCGTCTCGGGAGCCGCCCCGGCACTGGAAGCGCTGCGGGTGAATGTAGCCGTTCAACTCAAGTCCGGATCGCAGGCTTCGACGGGCTCAGCCCGCACACATCGGCTCAGAAGCATCTTTGCCGTCACGCAGATTGCGTTTGCCTTGGCCCTGGTGATCGGCGCGGCGCTCATGTCCAAGGGCATGGAAGCTCTGCTGCACATGGCCGATGTTTACAACCCGGGCAAGGTGCTTCGCTTCTCCATGACGCTGCCTGCGGCCCGTTATGACACTCCAGAGAAGAAGGCAGCCTGGTATGCAAACAGCTTGGACAGATTGCGCGCCCTGCCCGGCGTCACCCATGCTGAGGTCGCCGCCGCACTGCCCTACAGCGACATGGGATGGGTGCGGGATTGCGTGATCGAGAACCGGCCCGTGGTTCCCGGCAAATACCAAAGCGCCCTGCAACTCCCGGTGAGCGAGGGATATTTTTCCGCGTTTCACATCTCCATCGTGGCCGGTCGGGGATTCTCCAGGAGCGATGCGTTGGGGTCGCTTCCAGTAGCCGTGGTCAGCCGGAGATTTGTAAATCAGTATTTCCCCGGCGAGAATCCTCTCGGACACCGAATCCGGATGGGCGCCGCCGCCGGCCATCACGAGCCATGGCTCACCATCGTCGGGGTCGCGGAAGAAACAAACTACTCACTGTGGGACGACCGGCTCCACCCGGCCGTCTACCTCCACGCCGCACAGCTCCCGCCTCCTAACGAGAACTACGTGGTGATCACCGAGGGCAATCCGGCAGCGTTAGCGCCTGCCGCGCGCAAAGCTCTCGCCGGGCTCGATCCTGGCCTGCCCCTCGATGGCGTCGAGACTTGGCAGCGTTGGCTGCGCCTGCAATTCACAGGCTTGATCTATGCCGCCGCCATGCTCGGCGTGGATGCGCTGTTTGCCCTGCTGTTGGCCGCGATCGGCATCTTCGCAGTGATGGCCAACCAGGTGGGCGAACGGACACGAGAGATCGGAGTGCGCCTGGCCATGGGCGCCCGGCGCGAAGACGTCCTCGGCATGATTCTTCGCCGGGCATGGCGGCTGACAGCCGCCGGAGTGTGCGTCGGCCTGCTGATGGCCTTCGCCTTGGCGCGCATGGTTGCCACCCTGCTGCGCGGCGTCCGTCCTGATGATCCTGCCGTCTTCGCTTCCGTCGCCTTGGCTGTCGCCGCCACGGCGCTCCTGGCAAGCTGGTTGCCGGCGCGCCGGGCATCGCGCATCGAACCTATGACAGCTCTTCGCTACGAATGAAGTGCCATTACTTTGCCGGACTCTCGCCTGTGCGATGCAATTTCCCAATTGCTGCTTTGTCCGCTCGACGCGCAGAAAGGGCGCCCGAGCGGAGAATGTGCGCATCGAAAGCTCATTCGTGCAGGTCCGCGTCCTGCAAGCACGCAGGTGGGCAGCTGCGCGGGAACCCTCTAATCCGCCAGATATATGAAAAGGTTAGCAGGAGGAACTGAAGCACATATGTGACATCGGCGTTCAATTCACTTGCTAAGAACACACGAGACTCTGCTCGATGAGAGTTTGCGCTCAGGAATGGCTGAGGGCTGCGTGGACCGCGTCAATCACGCCGGAAATGTCGGAGGGGGTGGCCTCCGCGGCCGGCTCCCATCCGTGCTCGCGCAGCGTCGCGCTGGTGATGGGGCCGATGGAAACCGCCTTTACACCGGCGAACGGAAACGCAATTCCTGCCGCGTGCGCGGCCTCGGCGAGATGCGTTACGCTCGACGAGCTTGTGAATGTGGCGGCATCGATGCCCTCAGCCAAGGCCTGGCGCAGCAGCTTTGGTGCTTCTTCGGGCAGCACGTTACGGTAGGCATTGACCACGTCCACCGTTGCTCCCGCGGCCCGCAACGCGTCGGGAATCACATCGCGGGCGGTCTCGGCGCGGGCGAGCAGAATCTTTTTTCCCGCCGCTCGGTCTGCCAGCGAGTCAACCAGAGATTCAGCCACGTAATTCTTCGGAACAAGGGCCACGGTGAAACCTGCGTTGTGTGCGGCGTCGGCCGTGGCTTCGCCGATGGCGGCTACCTGCATCGTTGCGATGTTCTCCAAGGAAACCCCCAGCGCCGCCGAGCGCTCCACAAATGCCCGCACCGTGTTCGCGCTGGTGAAGATCAGCCAATCATAGCCCGCGAGTTGTCGCAGCGCGCGGTCCAGCGCGTCGAAGGAAAGTGGGGGGCGAATCTCCAGCACGGGAACCTCGACGGGCTCGGCGCCCAGCGCGCGCAGTCCCTGGCTGAGCTTGCCGGCCTGGTGCGCGGAGCGCGTCACCAGCACGCGGCGTCCTGCAAGCGGCAGCGTCATAGTCAAGTCCCCGTGGGAGTCTGGCTACCGGCGGCGAGCAGCGGCCCCGCGCCAGCATCCATGAGCATTTGCGCCGTCACGCGGCCCAGCGCCACTGGATCGCCATCGCCGAAGCGCGGCGCGCTATGAACAATCCGCACCACAGTGCCAGTCTCTGGCGACGCGACCACACCGAAGATCTCATCCCAGAGTCCTTCGGCACCTTTGCGACGCTCGTCGGCGAAGAAGGGCCGGCAGTGAATCCCGATCGGAACCTGGCAGCCGCCGCCCAAGGCCGCCAGCGCCGCGCGCTCGGCAGTGACTGCAAAGCGCGTGTTGGCGTGATCGAGAAAGCTTACGGCCGCGATGGTCTCCTCATCGCCCAGGCGCGTCTCGATGCCCAGCGATCCTTGGCCTGCAGCGGGGCAAAAGTCCTTGGGGTCAAGGCGCTCGCGTATCCAGTCGGTCTTGCCTAGCCGATCCAAGCCGGCGGCAGCCAGCAGAATGGCATCCACCTGACCCTCAGCCAGTTTGCGCAGCCGCGTGTCCACATTGCCGCGGAACTCCATTGTCTCAACGTCGGGCCGCAACGCCTTCAACTGCGCGCGGCGGCGCTGGCTGCTGGTTCCCACGCGCGCGCCCCGCGGTAGGACGGCGAGCCGCGCATGGTGAACGGAGACAAATACATCGCGCGCATCCACGCGCGGCGGAGTAGCCGCCAACACGAACGGCGCGGGCAGTTCGGTAGGCAGATCCTTGAGCGAATGGACGGCCAGGTCGACGCGGCCATCGGCCAAGGCCTCTTCGATCTCCTTGGTAAACATCCCTTTGGAACCGACCTCGGCGAAGGAGGTTTCCTGGAAACGGTCGCCGGTGGTCTTGATGATCTCGATCTCGACTGAGTGGCCTTGCTCGCGCAGCAGGCCCGCGATGTGGTTGGCCTGCCAAAGGGCAAGTTGCGAGCCACGGCTGCCAATGTGCAGATTCATCGGCTGGCCTCGATGCGGGGCTTGCCCGTCTCCAATCGCTCGTCGGGCTCCGGCTCGGAGGTTGCGGCAGCAGAGGATCTGATTTCGACTGAGTGCTCCACTTCGTGTGGCCCCACCGCCGACACCGACCACTCTTCGCACAGCGCATCGAGGCGAGCGGCGTCGCCGCTGCGTGCAGCGTGCTTGAGCGCCTGCATGGGAGGATGAAGGAACTTGTTGACGAGCCCGCGGGTGAGCGCCTCGATGGCGGCGGCTTGCTCGGGGGTGAGAGTGCCCAGCCGGGCGTGGATGCGCTGGATCTCGGCCAGGCGGATCTCCTCTGCCTTGCGCTGGAGGGCGACGATGGCCGGTGCCGCGTTGACGGAGCGCTGGCGCTGGTGGAATCGCTCCACCTCGGCGGCGATCAGGGTCTCCGCATCCACGGCCTGGCGGCTGCGCTCTTCCATGTGCGCGGCGGCCACGTGCTGCAGGTCGTCGATGTCGTAGACAAAGATCCCGTCCAGCTTGTTCATCTCAGGGTCCACG
>JAKABE010000330.1 GCA_021801945.1 Acidobacteriota bacterium | reverse complement strand
GCTCAAACCCAGCATCAAAGTGAACAGCCTCGACGCCCTCAGCGCGCGTCTTATCCGCGAGAGCCAGATGCCGGGAGTTCAGGTCTCGATGGATACGCCCACCATCGAGCGCGTGGGCGAAAGCCTCGCCGGCCTGCCTCAACCTTTCGTCCTGGAGGTCTACGGCAGCGGCATCGCCGAGATGCGCGCTCTGGCTGCAAAGATGGTCGAGCACCTTCGCCGCATCCCGGCGCTCACGGGCATTTTCAACAACGACGGCTACCTCATCACTCAACTGCAAATCACGCCCAAAATGAATGCCCTCGCCGCGCGCCACCTCACGCCTGCCGGCCTCTATGCGCAGATTGCCCCGCTCATGAACGGCCAGATCGTGGCGCAGATGCCGGAGGGCAACGTGCCGCTGGCTCTCTACGTCCGCCTGGCTGACGCTCCCGGCCGCTCCATCGCCTCGCTCGCCCAGCTGCCCATCCGCACCGACGGCTGGACGCCTCTGGGCCAGCTAGCCAGCCTCCGCCTCGTCCCCACGCCCAGCCAGATTCGCCACATCGACGGCGCCCGCGCGCTGGAGATTCTGGCCACGCCCACCGGCCCGCTGGGCAGCACTATCGCCGCCGCGCGCAAGGCGCTTGCCGGCCTTCACATGCCGCCCGGCTATCGCTACCAATTCGGCGGCCTCTACCCGCAGCTTGAAGATGCGGCCTATGGCCTCATCGCGGCGGCCGTCGCGGCCTTCCTGCTGATGGTCGCCATCATGATCCTGCAATTCGACGGCCTGCTCGTTCCCGGCCTGCTGCTCCTGCTGATTCCTCTCGCCTTCACCGGTGGAGCGGCCGCGCTCGTCGTCAGCGGCGTAGGATTGAACGCCGTCGGCATGGTCGCCTTTCTCACTCTGGTGGGCATCGGCCTCAATCACGGCATCGTCCTGCTCTATCGCACCCGCCGCAATGAAGCCTCCGGCATGGACCCGGAAGCCGCTGTCCGCGAAGCCGTCCACGTCCGCTTCCGGCCCATCGCGCTCACTACCCTCACCGCCGTGCTGGGCATGTTGCCCACTGCTTTGGGCTGGGGCCAGGGCGCGGCTCCGGAACAAGGTTTGGCCGCCGTGGTTATGGGCGGCATACTGTGGAGCGCCGTGCTGAGCACCAATCTTCTGCCGGCGCTTTATCTGCACATGCGCCGCAAGCAACTCGCCAAGGAGGCTCAGGCATGAGATCGCGCGTTCCCATCCGTCTCTCCGCTGTTCTCGTCGCCAGCCTCGTCATCTCCGGCTGCGCGCACTACCGCCCCAGTCCGCTGCCCACCGCGCCCGATCTGGCCAGGACGCCGCAGCTCACCGCGCCGGCCAAGCAATTCTGGCTGCCAGGGCTGGCGCCGCATACTATTCCAACGAACGGTCTGGACGAGACCACGGTCGAGATGCTCGCGGTCTTCAACAACCCCGATCTGAAAGCCGCGCGTTTGCAGGCGGGCGTCGCCGGAGCTCAAGTGTTCGCGGCGGGCTTGCTGCCCGATCCGCAGGTCGCCGCCGACGCTTATCTGGCCGCGGTCAACTACGGCGGCGACCTTGGCCTCAGCGAAGAGATCCGGTCGTTGATCACGCGCGGCGCAAAACGCGCCGCGGCCGTGGCCGCGCAAAAGCAGGTGAACCTCAATATTCTCTGGCAGGAGGGTCAGGTTGCGGCGCAGGCACAGCAACTCTTTGTCGCGATCCGCGCCGGCACCCGCTTGCGCGCTGTCGATGCCGCGATGAACAGCCTGCTGGAAGCACAATACCGCCGTGACCGCAGCGCCATGGAACGCGGGAACACCACCTCGACGACGGTCTCCGCCGAGTTGGTAGCGCTCAGCAACGCCGAAATAACTCTGCGGCAGTTAGAGAGCCAAGCCGATCTCGCGCGCCGCCAACTCAATGCGTTGCTGGGGCTCGATCCCAACGTACATCTCCATCTGATCGGCCCGGCGAAGAGGTCGCCTCTCACGCCGGCTGCCTACCACGCGGCCATCGCCGCTCTGCCGCAGCGTCGCGCCGACCTGCTGGCCCTTCAGGCCGGCTATCAAAGCCAGGAGGAGAATGTGCGCCTCGCCGTGCTCAGGCAGTTTCCGGCGTTGAGCCTGGGAGCCATCTTCGATCGCGAATTGGAAGTCGAGCCAATCAATGGCTTTGGTCCCACGGCCAGCCTCTCGCTGCCCATCTTCAACCGCAACCGCGGACAGATCGCCGTCCAGCGCGCCACGCGCGCCGTGCTTCGGCAGACCTACCAGGCGCGTCTGGATTCGGCCGTAAGCCAGGCCGGCCAGATGTGGAGTGCGGCGCGGATTGAGACTGCGCAACTGCGAGACCTGAATGCGAAGCTGCCTCTCCTGCGGCAAACCGCGGCGGCGGCCGAACAAAGCGTGCAGCGCAACCACCTGAATGCTATGGCCTATGTGAACCTGGAATCCGGTTACCTGGCGAAAGAGGCCGAGGCGATCCAGCTTGAGGCCGCACTCGAGAATGAGCAGTCGGCACTGCGCCTGCTGCTGGGATTGCCGTTTGTAGCGCATTGAAGCATGCCCGCGGCTTGTTTGCAGTCGCATGATTCCATTGCTAAGAATTTCGCTCAGCCGGTGTTGCGCAGCGCGACAAAACCGATAAGCTCAGTGTCAAAGAAAGTTAAGAAGGTGGCGGCTGGCATGCTTCCGGACGTGATCGCAGAGACAGCCGAGGCCATCAGTGTGGGCCGCTGGGACGCGGCCGGGGAGGTGTGAATGCAAGCTCAGGCACATCCACTCGAACCCTTCTTTCAACAGGCGGTTCGCAACAGTTACGAGGGCAAGCTGGGACTGCACGATCCCGGTGTAACCGGCTATGTGGCCCATCTGCTGTGCGAGTTCTCCGAGTCCGGCAAGCTTTACGAATTGCGCGACGAGGCCGGGCGGCCCATCGAAGATCTGGAGGAGATGATGCGCGCCGCCGACCCGGTCCTGGGGCCCGCAGCCTCCTTCGATGAGGAGCGCGCCTTGCGCAAGCACATCGGCGACTATGCGCTTTTTGTGGCCGGCATGTACCCTGAAGCCGCGGGCTCCAGCCGCCGGCTGCGCCGCCATCATCCCAGCCTTGATGAGTTGATTCACGCCGGCAAGGAAAGCTATTACATCGTGAGCCAGTTCAATCTCTTCGAATATGAGGAAGAAGCTCCGCTTTTTGCGCGTCTCTCCGGCGCCTTCGAGCGCTGCATCCTGGGCCTCACGCTGCTCCGCGAGCAGCTTGCACAGCGCAAGGCGCCCCCGCCGCCGCCATTTCTGAATTGAGTTGAATCCCTCCGGACGCGGCGGCCTGCACGGAGACTTGTGCCAACTTGTGGGTAGTGGGTCAATTTGAAAATGTGTGCTAGATTCTCAGTGTGGAGTCACGCCACATCTCGATAGTTCTCGCAGAGCAGGTAATCAAGTTGCTGGAAGATTCGGGAGCCAGCGAAGCAGAGAAACACGTAGCCTTGGAAGTGGCGAGGGTGCTGGTCCCCGTGCTTCCAAATGCATCGTGTTCCGTGGAAGCGAATGAAAGCCGCTGCTGTGATTTAGGCTCTATTTAGAGCGTGGAGCACTAGGAATTGCCTTTACTGCAGCGGCTATTTCTTCCAAGGCTCGCCTAATTCTCGCGAGTTCATTAACAATCTGACTTGCGGTAGAAGCGTCCATGAAATCCTCTTCTGCCTATTTTACTTCTAAGCGTTTCCGGTAGGGTCCGCGTTTCTTTGCTTGCGGTGCAGGCAACAGCGCAACCAATTCTTCCACATCCCAAACGTGATCCGTCAGCTTGGCTTCCATTGCAGGCGTGACGCGCAGTGTTTGGTGGACGCGGCAAAAGTTGTAAAAGGCGAAGTAGAGCGCAACCGCTGCCGCGTGATTCTCAACCTTCTTTGAGAATGCGTTTGTAAGGCGCGTGAACCGGCGCATCGACATTCGCATAGTGAGGTTCTGGCGCTCGACGTGCGACGTGCTCACGTGTTCCGGGTCCGGGTTACCCATAACGGTTTTCATGTCGCAGCCGATGCACTTCGGGGGCGAATAGCGCGTTTCAGGTTCGGATGATGCGCCGAAAATCTTGTGCAACTGCGCATAGTCCACGTTCGCTCCAAACGCCTCTTCAATCGCCCCCGGATAGGCTTTGAGCACATCGGTAGTGATCTGCGGACGGCCCACAACCCGCAAGCGTACATCCCACACGAAATCCGCCGCCGCGCGTCCATCGCGGTCCCCGACAAGGTAGGAAACGCAGAGCTTGCTTTCAGGATCAATCGCCGTCCACGTCCACACGTCGCCCCATCCTTCGGCTTTCTTCTCAGGACTGGCGTTCTTTTGCTTTGCTCCGATAAATTCCCAAATTTCATCGAGTTGCAGGCGACGCGCTTTGACGTTCCGCATTTTCCGGTCATGCAGCCACGCGCAGGCATCCCCCATGTCCAAGAGAAGCGAAATGATTGTATTCTTCGCCGCTCCAGTC
>JAKABE010000329.1 GCA_021801945.1 Acidobacteriota bacterium | reverse complement strand
GTTTGCCGAGGCTTGGAAATTCGTAAAGGCAAAGCTTTCGCCGGTATCGGCCAGGCCCGCGGTTCCCAGCGTCGCGCTCGTGCTCGTATCGGTAAAGGTGTAGGTTCCCGGCACAGGAAAACCGCTACCGCTGTTGGTCCCATAGGCCGCCGTGCTGATGGCAACCGAGTCACCGTAGGGGATCGGCTCCGTGAGGTTCGTCTTGACGAGGGTCACGGTTGGCTCCGGATTCACCGTGAGCTGAATTGCGTTTGAGGTCGCCGGGGCAAAGTTCGCGTCTCCGGCGTAGTGCGCAATCAGGTTATACGTCCCTCCCGGTAATTCCACCAGATTTTCTCCACTTCCGGTGCCGAACTCCCATCCGGTGGCGCCCGTACTGTCGAGCGAGGTTTGAATCACGCCCTGAGTGCCTGCAAAGAACACCACATCACCCGTGGGAATGGTTGATCCGCCACCGGAGACCTTTACGTTGGCCGTCAGCGGATCGCCGTGCGTGATGCTCGTTACTCCGCCATCCGTTAAGGTCACCGTGGCCGTTCCGCTGCCGGTCGGCGGCATCCAGTTTGCAGCCAGCTTATTGATGTCCACCGAACCCAGCCCCGTGGCCAAGTCGTAGCCCGGAGTGGCCGTGTACCCCACCAGATTCCCATTCGGATCGGGAACCTTGGTGTCGCCTGCCGTGATGTCATGGAAAGGCGAGTTCCCGCCCGCCGCGAGCTGGTAGTACGTGGGATCGGGATTCCCCGCTCCGCCGATCATTCCGTTCTTCTGGTCCACCAGCGCCTGAATACCGGCCCAGACCTGTACAGAAACCGATGTGCCGATCGCCCCCGCGGCGTAACCATTCGCACAGTCGTCACCGATATCGGACTCGCAGACCATATAGGCCAGATTGTCGCCCGCCAGCAACGAAACATCGGGCACGTCCCGGCCGGGATCCTGCGGAACCCCCGGCCCAGTTTGCCAGACTGGTTTATCCCAATTGGTCGAAACTCCTCCGCCGCCAGCCAGGGGCCGGCCATCGGCAGGATTCTCATAGTCGTTCCAGGTGCTCTCGGGAATATACCCCGTGGCGCTGTTATTGGGCGGGGGAAAGTACTGACTGGGGTCGGGCATGATGAACTCCGTTCCGCCCACTGACACGTTAAAAGGCGTGTCGCCAATGCCATTCACGCCGTATCCGCCCAAGCCGTCGTTTTGGCAACCATCGCCGCCGCTGTCACCCGCGGCGACGAATTCGCTAATCCCTTCTGCGGCCCCTTGCTCAGAGACAAGGCCGGCCAGGTAGTTACCGCTGTAGAGGTGGGCAACCGTCTCGCACTCCGAATAGCCCATCGACGTAATCGGAGAAATGTCGTAGTCCACGGCATACATCTGGGAGTAGGCGATTCCGGGCAGGAATTCGGTGCTGGCGCTCACGATCACATTGAGCGCGGCGTCAGGATCGACCGCCCCGGACCACTCAGTGTCGATGTCGGCCTCAAACTCATCTCCGCTGTCTAGAAGCAGGCCTGGATCCGGCCCGTTCACAATCACGTTCAGTTTCGCCGGCGGCAGCCCGGCTGCATTCCTGAAGTCGGCAATATCCTGCGGGTTGATGTTGCTCTGTTCGATGATCGCGATCGATTCGCCCTGACCCTCGATATTGTCCTTCTGGAGCGGCGTGACGTCGTAGATGGTGTCCACATCAGACGGACTGGTGAAGAGCCCATCGGCAAGTTCGACCTGCGCTTTCGCCGCCATGTGATACGCCGGCTTGGGTTGTTCGCTGCTGAAGGAGCTCAGGCTCGACACCCCTCTTACGTCTGGTGCCAGCGCCTTGGGAATGCTCGCCACCGTGGCGTTTGCGATGTACGTCTTGCCGTTCACCCGGAAGTTGTCCATCTTCGTCCGAAAAGCCGTCTCTACCTGCACGCTCGTTCCCGTGAAGAACAGATACTGGCGCCCGTTCGGGGGGCGCTGCACCGAGAACCCCTGCGACTTCAACCAGCCCTCGATCTTCGCCATATCGCCGTCGCTGGGGCCAAACTGCTGCCCAAACTCTGCCGGCGTCAGCCACTTGTGGTACTCCGGTGACGTCGGGTCCTGCTGCTCCTGGAGCAGCTGCTTCAGAGCCGCCTCTTGCTGCGGGCTGCGCTGTAACACCAGCACCATGCGGTGAAATACATGGCTTGCCTGCACAGGGCCGATGAGATTCTGCTTGGTGGCCAGCGGATTCACCGTGTTCGTTACTGTGCGTTGCGCGGCGATAATCGGCGAGGTGATTCGATCCGCAGGCGCGGATTGCGCCATGCCTATGGCGCTTAATGATAAGGCAACGATAGCTACAAACGAGACTGCACATCCGCGCATTTGCATGGCGGGACCTCCTACTAAGACTTAACCGGATGAAACGAATGATGACCCAGTACCAGGGGGGAAGAGTTCTGCTCTGTGGCCTAAGGTTCGGTTAAGAATTGACTCCGATTGAGTTCGCTCTCAAAAAGGGAAAGGGCGAGCAAGGAAACAATAAGCATTGCTCTTCTGCATGTCAAGAATTTTCATGTGAATGATCTTCGTTCGCTCGGGTGTCTTCTGAGATCGCACCCCTATCCCAACCCGACTCTAGACACACGGAACAGTTCCGGCAAATTCGCGGGTGACCACGAAGGGGCAATTGCACAAACGCCCAAAGAGGGCTGCAAAGATCACAACGCACGGCGGCACCATCATCTGCCCGACCGTCAGCGGCGTGCACAACGCCAAAGTCTGCCCCCCTTAGCGCGAAGAACCGCGTGCCAAACCGGTGCGTGACCTTGCCACGGCGCCTGAAATTCTATTCCTTTCTCGCGCTCTTCAACTGATTTGGTGCTCTAATTTAGGTAGACAGTTTAACCGGTCGCTTGCCCCTCGATTCCCTTCCAAAGGGGGGAACATGATTCGGCTGAATGGAGGTCATTCGCTGTCGGCCTGGGCTCTGCTCGCGGTCATCGCGGCGCTTCCAGGGGCTTTTATCGCCCAAACTCCCGCGCGTGCTCAACCGGAGCCGCCGATCCGATCTGAAGGGCGATCTTTTGTGCCGGCTGAAGCTCAGCCGCAATCTCCAGCCCCAGCCCATCCGCCCGCCAATTCAGCGCTTCCCGTCGCACCTCCGGCTTCTGCTTCGCCCTCTCCGCACACGGGTTTGGCTCCATCTGCGCCCGCCACGCCGCCCACACCAGAGGAGCTAGGCGACTCTCTCTTTGCCCGGCGCCGGTACCAGGCCGCAGTTGCAGCCTACTCCAAAGCGCCGCGACGCACCGCCATGATCTGGAACAAGATGGGCATCGCTTATGAGATGATGTTCAACCTCAAAGACGCCGCCCGCTGCTTCAAGGCCTCTCTTAAGCTCGACCCTCACAACGCGATTGTTCTCAACAATATGGGCACGGTCTATGACTCCCTCAAGGACTACAAGCGCGCCGAGCGGATGTATCGCCGCGCCCTCCGGTATTCTCCCCGCTCGGCTCTCATCCTCAAGAACCTCGGCACGAACCTCATCGCACAGCACAAGTACGACAAAGGCTGGGCAGCCTACCAGAGGGCCGTGGGCATCGATCCTGAGATCTTTGCCGGCAGTCGCGGGCCCAAGACCCAGAACCCAGCCTCCATCCAGCAACGTGGCGCCATGAACTACTACATGGCTCTGGGTTGCGCCCGAGCCGGATACACCGATTGCGCTCTCCAGTACTTGCGCATGGCGCTCGCCGAGGGCTTTACCACAGCCAAGAAATTAGCGCGGGAGGATGATTTCGTGGTCCTTCGCAACAATCCCGCCTTCCAGCAACTCCTGACTGAGCAGAAAGAGGACCGGCATCCATAACTAAAGAAAGGCCGACCGCGAATGATGTCGGATTTCATCCCGATGCGGCTCGGCGAGCGAAGATCCGTACGTCGAGGACAGACGGCTGCGGAGGATCGATTCGGACCTCTTTTATGCGTGGATCGCAGGGATCAAAGAGTAGGCCCATTCCTGGCCAATGACCGGCGATGGAACCTGAAGCACCAGCGACACGGTCCTATATCCACCCGTTACCTGCCTCCCGCGTTTCACTCTCATCTGTCCACCACGGCGTTGGAGCCGCAAGACCGCCCTTTGCTGCCATATATTATTCACATTGACAAATATATTTTGTATACATAACATTATGTCATGAAGAAGAACGGATCGCGGTCTGGTCATGGCGAAAGTGGACTCTACAATCGTATCGCCGTGCTGCGTACCGAGCGCGGAATCAGCCGCCAGGATCTGGCCAACGCGGTAGGAGTAAATTACCAGACCATCGGATTTCTCGAGCGCGGCGAATATGGTCCCAGCCTCAAGCTGGCCTTCCAGATCGCCGAGTACTTCGCCCTGCCTGTTGAAGCCATCTTCTCAACGCGACCGCTCAAGCCGCTGAGCGAGCAGGTTTATGCGGGCAGCCAGCCGCGGGAAAAGGAGCGACCATGAACACCGAATACGCAG
>JAKABE010000328.1 GCA_021801945.1 Acidobacteriota bacterium | reverse complement strand
CGCCTCCACGCGGCCAAAACTACGCTTTGACAACGCAGTTATGCCACAGAAAAGACGGCCTTTCCAGTTCTATTTTTACCCGCAGACTCTCCCCTTCAACGGTCGCCGTGTGAGATATGCGGGTTAGTTGTGACAAGGGCCGGAATGAGAGGGGTCAGGGGGGGCGTCCTGATATTAAAGCGTTCACAAGTATGTAGACATCGAGTTGTCAAGAAGGCCTGTAAAATGGGCCGACAACGCACATCTCAGTCTCCTTACTGGTGAACGGATTGATATTTGCGGAGGCGCCCGAGGCCGTTGAAGGCAGCTACTTTATAGCACTCAGCGAAGGTGGGGTAGTTGAAGACGGTCGAGATAAAGTAGTCCATGGTGCCGTCGAGGGTCATGACGGCCTGGCCGATGTGGACAAGCTCAGCGGCACCCTCGCCGATGATGTGCACGCCGAGGACCTTGCGGGTTTCGCGGTGGAAGATGAGCTTGAGCCGGCCTGTCGTGTCGCCGCGAATCTGGCCGCGCGCGACTTCGCGATAGTAGGCCATACCGACTTCGTAGGGGACATCCTCGTCAGTGAGCTGTTCTTCGGTCTTGCCGATGAAGCTGATTTCGGGAATGGTGTAAGGTGGGTATCCATTTGACTCAGGTAACCACAACCTGTAGTGTTTTCCGGTATGGAAGTTGAGGATTATCCTCGCACGCTGGCTGAACTGGAGGCGCGGTTTAGCAGCGAGCAGGCCTGTCGGGATTATCTATTTCAACTGCGCTGGCCGCAAGGGTTTCGATGCGTTCGCTGTGGTGCGGCCGAGTGCTGGCCGTTGCGATCCGGTCGCTTGCAGTGCGTTGAATGCGGTCATCAAGTGTCGCCGACCGCCGGGACGATCTTCCAAGATACCCGTACTCCACTGACGGTCTGGTTTCGCGCGATGTGGTTGCTTACCAGTCAAAAGAACGGCATCAGCGCCTTGGGGCTGCAGCAGGTGCTTGGTTGGGGTAGTTACCAGACGGCATGGACATGTTTGCATAAGCTGCGGCGAGCCATGATTCGGCCAGCAAGAGACCGTCTCCAAGGCACAATCGAGGCCGATGAAAGCTACGTGGGCGGGCTTGAAGAAGGCGTTCGTGGACGCCAGACAGAAAACAAGGCACTGGTTGCGGTCGCGGTTGAAGAGGACGGCAAGGGAATCGGGCGGATCCGTCTGCGCCATATTTCAGACGCATCGGCCTCCAATCTGATTCCGTTTATCCAGGACAGCGTTGAACCCGGCAGCGCCATCCATACCGATGGTTGGCTTGGCTACCTACCCCTGAACGCCAATGGATACGTGCACAGAATCACCTACCTGAAAGACCACCAAGAATCAGCCTCTGAGCTGTTGCCGCGAGTTCATCGCGTGATCTCCTTACTGAAACGCTGGCTGCTGGGAACGCACCAAGGCGGGGTAAGCATCACGCATCTTCAGGATTACCTGGACGAATTCACCTTCCGCTTCAACCGACGCAAATCGCGCAGCCGGGGTAAGCTTTTCTACCGCCTTGCTCAACAGGCCGTATCCATGGAACCAACAACTTATCGCGCTATCGTGGAGTCCGGGAAGAACCGTGCCTCAGAGAACCGCAACCCATTGGGGTCACCTGAGTGATATGGATACCCATCTGGTGTAAATGCCGTAGGGATAAAAGCAGGGGTTAGACGCGGCGGCGCGGTCGCCGAAGGCGCGAGCGGAGGCGATGCGGCCCTGCTCCATGGAGACTGAGGCCAGCGCGGGAAAGCCCACCACATCGCCGGCGGCGAAGATGTGCTCGACCTTAGTTTGGAAGTGCTCATCGACGGGGATGCGGCCGCGGTTGTCGGCTTCGAGTCCGGCGGCGGCGAGGTTGAGATCGTCAACGTTGCCTTGGCGGCCGACGGCATAGAGCAGGGCACCGCCGGAGACTCTTTTCCTGCTCACCCGGTTGGCGACAACGGTGCCGGTGGCCAGCTCTTCGACGCTCTCGAGTTCTTCGCCGAGGCGGAAGGTAACACGGTTGTCGCGGAGGTGGTAGCTAAGTGCCTCTGCGATCTCGCGATCGACGAAGTCGAGCAGACGGTCACGCATTTCGATGAGGGTGACGCGGACGCCGAGGACGGCGAACATACAGGTGTATTCGACGCCAATGACGCCACCGCCAACTACGATGAGGGACTGGGGCAGGGACTCAAGGCCTAGGATCTGATCGCTGTTGACGATAGTGCGGCCGTTGACGGGAACCTTGGACGAGGCGGCGGGCTTGGTGCCAACGGCGATGACGATGCGGTCTGATTCGAGGGTGGTTTCCGCCTGCGGGCCCTGGACGTGGATCTGGCGGGGATCGATGAAGCGGGCGAGGCCGTGGAGGACGTCGATGCCGTTGCGGGAGAGCTGAGATTCGATGACGTTGATTTCGGTTTTGATGACGGCCTGGACGCGGAAGGACAGGTCGGCCATTGTGATTTTTTCCTTGACCCGGTAGTTGACTCCGTAGATGGAGCGGTAGTTATAGCCGGAGAGATGAATCACGGCCTCGCGCATGGTCTTGGAGGGGATGGTTCCGGTGTTGATGCAGACGCCGCCAACGACGGAGCGAGCTTCAACGACGGCTACGCGCTTACCGATTTTGGCGGCGGCGACGGCGGCGCGCTGTCCGGCGGAGCCGGAGCCGATAACGATCAGGTCGTAGTGGACGGCGCTCATGTGCTAATGTTCTCCGAGGGGGATTGATTGCCGCGCGGGGACAGCGGCGGACTGCGGGCCACTCCTCTCAAGCCATTCTCGCATTTCTTGCTGCAAAGAAAGGGATGAGGAGCGTTGGCTGCGAACAGGTAAAAGCCGCACGGCGCCAACCAGTACCGAAAGGCTACTACAGCGGATCGGGATGGACCGGAAGGGTGAAGGATTAGGGCTTGGGGGCGGAAAGCGGAAGCCTGGAGCCACGGTGACGAAGCGAGGTTCGTCCGCCGGTGCATTCGATCTGGGGTCCGGCCGGCCCAAGACCCTGAGAGATTATGTGTGCGCCGGCTGCGGACATCGCGCGAGGGTTGGCTGTGCTAAGCTGTTCAATTTTGCTTTCGATGCTATGGGGGAAAACGCAGCTATGGCGTGTGGGCGGACATCGTTGCGCTTTGTATTCTAGTTGGTGAGACTCAGCTAGTTTTTGACAGGGTGAAATTGTTCCTTCGGCTCGTGCTTTTCAAGATCCAGAATCAAGACCTGAGGCACCCACATTGGTACGAGATCACGCGGTCGCAGACTTTGCGGCGAAAGCAACTCAGGCATTCTTAATTCTTGCTCCATGAGCAACCCCATGCGATACGATTTTCTGATTGACACGTACGATACCGAGCGTCTGAAGGTTTTGAGCATTTGGAGCGAGTTCAAGGACGAGGACTTGCCGCTGAGACCTTCGCTCACCGACAAGCGCGGTCGTAGTGTTCATGAGCACATGGTTCATCAATGCGTGAGCGAAAATACATGGTTCATCAGCATGCTGGGAATCGACGTGGATACCCCGCCGCTTCCGAAGCTGGAGACCCGGCTCAACTTCATCCGTCGCTATGCGGGCGACAGCGCGAAGCGACTAGCGGCACTGCAATTGAAGGATGAGGGGTGGTGGGAGACGGAAGCAACGTTTTTCGATGTGATGCGTTCCCGGGCATGGATCGTGACAAGGCGGATTGCGCACACTTCCCATCATCGAGGTCAGTTGATGGTCTTGCTGCGGATGCTGGGGCGCGATCTGCACAGCAACTACGGGCCGACCGCGGATACCGGTGGTCTGATGCAGAACCACGCGCCTACTATCTACGCTTACCCCACCACGGACGCGCTGCTTGCCGGGGAAGCTTCTGGAGGCAAGAAATCGGCACTACCGGGAACGGGAGGGAATGCGGTAACGGAGAGGCCCGATGACTAGAGTACGACAAACCGGTGGCTTCATTCCGGACTGATCATCTTCTCCGGCCGCAGGTATCTGTCGAACTCTTCATCGGTTAAGAAGCGGAGTTCGCGGTTTGCCTCGCGCAAGGAGAGACCCTTTTGGTGCGCCGTTTTCGCCAGCTTCGCAGCTTTGTCGTACCCGATATGTTGATTCAATGCGGTCACGAGCATCAGGCTGCTCTCCACATACTCGCGGATGCGCTTCAGGTTGGCTCCCATCCCCTGCACACAGAATTCCGTAAAGCTCCGGCACGAATCGCTCAACAGCCGCACAGAGTGTAGAAAGTTATGGATCATCACCGGCTTGAAGACGCTCAGTTCGAAATTCCCCTGGCTCCCGGCAAAGGCAATCGCGGCGTGATTGCCGTGAACCTGAACGGCAACCATTGTTAGGGCCTCACACTGGGTGGGGTTGACCTTGCCCGGCATGATGGAGCTGCCCGGTTCATTCTCGGGCAAGAGCAGCTCTCCTAATCCGCACCGAGGCCCGGAACCGAGCCAGCGAATATCGTTTGCAATCTTCATGAGTGATCCTGCCAAC
>JAKABE010000327.1 GCA_021801945.1 Acidobacteriota bacterium | reverse complement strand
GGGCATGGATCCACTGGAGTTCCGGCTGAAAAACCTCACCGAGCCCAGGATGCGCGCTGTCCTTCAGGCCGCTGCCCAACGCTTCGGCTGGGGGCATGTCCCGTCCACGCCCACGCGCGGCTTCGGCATCGCCTGCGGAACCGACAAGGGTGGTCATGTGGCTACCTGCGCGGAGGTGGAGATCGATCCCTCCGCCAAGAAAGTTCGTATTCTCCGCCTGGTCCAGGCCTGGGAGTCGGGTGCCATCATCAATCCCAACGGCTTGCGCAACCAGGTTAGTGGCGCGCTCATGCAAGGGATCGGCGGTGCGCTCTTCGAGGCCATTTTGTTTTCCAACGGCCGCATCCTCAATCCCTATTTTTCGCAGTACCGTCTGCCTCGCTTCAGTGATATGCCGCAGATCGAGGTGGTGCTCCTCAACCGCAAAGACCTGCCCTCGGCAGGTGCGGGCGAGATCGGAATCATCGGTTTGGCCCCCGCCGTGGGAAATGCAATCTTCGCGGCCACCGGCGTGCGCCTCCATAACCTGCCCATGGTCCCGGACCAGGCTGTTCCAGGGAATCCCAAGCCTCCCTTTAAGAGTTGAGGGCGCAACGGTCTTCGATGCGCTCCAACAGCCTGGGGGAGCGGTTTGGGGGGGAGGCGTCGTTTCCTCCGGGCTAACCAGACTCAGAAATGGCTCCTTGACGAGGAGCGAGTTGATTTGTCCCGCAAACGCCCCAGAATCAATTGGACATTTTGGCTCCGGGGGATGTCTTTTGGTACATTCCATCCCAAGGAATGCGCTTTTCCGCATCCTGCACAGCCTGTTGCATAATTGCCAATACGCCGGCCTTTTTTGGTAGCATGGGACACAACAAGGCGGCTTCCCAGTAATTTGCAGGTCGGTGATTCCGCCTTGGGATGCCGGTTCTAGGGAGTCAAAAGGCGCGGGCTTCTTGCCTTGTCTCTTAAAGCCTCAGCCTTTCAGGTCCGGACGGAAATTTACAGATAGGAGCTTTGCACAATGAAGAAGAAACTGAATCGGCGTGAAGTGATGAAGACCATGGCCATGGTGGCGGGCGCTGCGTCCGTTGGCCTGCCTGAGGCCTTTGGCATGAGCCCGAGCAAGATGAAGATCGGCTATACCTGCATAACCTGGGGCACGTTTCCACTGAAGCCGGGAACCCATGACCACACGCTGAACCTGGCGCTTAAGGACATCTCTGCGGGGGGATTCTGGAACTTCGAGACCTTTATGGACGATATTGTGGACTGGGATGCGCGGGGCAAGTTGGCTTCTTTGATCTCTGAAAATGGAGTTCCTCTGCTTTCCGCATACACCCCGGTTGATGTGCTGAACCTGGCTAACCGGAAATCGGAGGTCGAGCGTCTCAAGAAGCAATGCCCGATCGTGCAGAAGTACCACGGCAGTTATATTGTGTTGCAGGTCAATCACATCAATCCGGCCACCTATAACTTTAAAGAGCACCGCGCGGATATTATCTCCGGGCTCGATTTGTATGCCAAGGTGATCACGGATATGGGTCTGCAGTGCGGACTTCATCAACATACACAGACCGCCGTGTGGCACCGGGACCAGGTCTATTCAGTGATGGATGCGGTCAATACCAAGTATTGTAAGTTTGCGCCGGACGTCGGCCAACTGCAAAAGGGCGGCGCCGATGCGGCGCAGGTCGTCAAGGATTTCCTGCCCATCGTCACCCACATGCACCTGAAGGACTGGAAGGGCTGGGAGTACTATCAGGGCTACTGTCCGCTGGGACAGGGCAAAGTGGATATTCCTGCCATCCTCAAAATGATGGAGGGCAGGGGCCTTGAAACCGGCATCATGGTGGAGCTCGATCCCACGCCGAAAGGCCCATATACGCCGCGGCAGGCGGAGATGATCAACAAGGCTTATCTCGTGAAGAAGGGTTTCCGGTTCCGCAGCTAATTGCGGGCAGTGTAAGGCGAGCTGTGAACGGCCGGCGTCCGCGAGCGGTTTTGGAGTCTTGGTCATGGCCGGAACTGAGATCTGTGATTTTCCGGGCCTGGCAGCTGGATAACCGTTCTCGGATAAAGGCAAGACTCCTGCATCCCGTCGAGGGTTCCTCAAAGCCTCAATTCTCTGTTGCTCCGGCCCCCCATCGACAAGAATTTGTCGATGGGGGGCACCGGGAGCGCGTCCGCGTGCTGAACCAGCAAACCGCATTCCTCAGCGGCTTGCCGGACCACCGGCTCTGCGGCCCCGCTCTTGGCGTGGTGTCGAATCCCGTAAAATCAGTCCGCCGGGCGCTGATGAGACCGGTTGCAAAGCCGTCCTTGTATTGAGGCATTTCCGGCACGGACCCCGGGGAATGCACCGTAGTGCCTTGTTAAAGGTCATGCTTTCACCCTTGCTTCTAAGCCGCGTCCTTGACCGCATTGGGTCCGGCACGTATCCTCAGGGCGTCTTTACTTCCCGGATTGAGATCAATGCCCCTCATGCGGAGGCTGTAGGAAATGACGCAAGTTCGGAAGCTTCGGATTGCCCAGATCATTTTTATCGTTTTCGTTCTCTCCCTCTTTCGCTTTGTCCAGGTGCTTCCCGCCGCGTTGGGGGGGGAGGGCATGACGCCGGCCAAGTGGACGATTCTCGTGGCATCGCTCTATTGTGCCGCCGCCGGTCTTTTCATGAAGAAGAGGCTGCTTCATCCTCCCAAAAACCGTCGAGCAGCCGCCAGAAGCACACCCGCCAAGCGGTGGATGGCCGCCAACGTCGTGCAGTTGGCGTACGCGGTAAGTGTTGGCCTTTGGGGACTCGTATTCCATTTCGAGGGCGGTCCTGACTCGGTGGCCAATTCGCTGATCGGGCTTGGGCTCATCCTTCTTCTGGTGTGGAGGCCCGGGATCTTACCAGAGCACGATTCGGTGACTGACCGATAGAATCACGAATTGGCAGAAGCATCTCTCAAGATCACTACCCGGCACTCAGGTATCCGGTGTCCTTGACCCCAACCCACCACCTTGCGTATGCTGCCAGCGGTCACGCAGCTGGAACGCCCATGCTTGCGCCTGCGTGAGGAAAAGGGCTCATGAGCAACGCATCGGCTGCAACCTCTCCCGCTTGGTCCGCCGGGCACGAACCTCTTCTGATTCGTCGTGCTGCGGTTCTGGGCGCAGGAACCATGGGCTCGCGCATAGCAGCGCATTTGGCCAATGCTGGCATTCCCGCGCTTTTGCTTGACGTGGCCGCGGAGAGCAAAGCGGAGCCGCGCAGCCGGTTGGCCATGGCAGGGATCGAGGCTCTGGCTCGGTCCAAGCCGGCTGCCCTCTTCGATTCTTCGCAGGCCACGCTGATCACCCACGGCAACTTTGACGACGACCTTTCCAAGCTGTCCGATTGTGACTGGGTAATCGAGGCGGTCACGGAGAACCTCGAGATCAAGACCGCTCTGCTTAGCCGTGTGGCGCCGCATCTCGCCTCTCACGCCTTGCTGACCACCAACACGTCCGGCCTTCCCATCGGTCGCATCGCGGCAGCGATTCCCGGACTCCGCGAGCGATTTTTCGGAACGCACTTCTTCAACCCTCCGCGCTACATGCGCCTTGTGGAGGTGATCGCCACTCCTCAGTCCGATCCCGCTGTGGTGGCCGCCTTCGCCGCTTTTGCTGACCGCATTCTCGGCAAGCAGGTGGTCTTCGCCAACGACACGCCCAATTTCATAGCCAACCACATAGGGATCGGCGTCACCTTCACGGCCGCCAACCTTATGCTCGAGGGCGGCTTCGCAATTGAAGAGGTAGATGCTCTCACCGGCCCCGTGCTTGGCTGGCCGCGCACCGGAACCTTCCGCCTTGCAGATCTCGTCGGCATCGACGTTCTGGCCCACGTGGCCTCCAACTCTCCCCAATCCATGATGGCGGGCCCCTTTTCCGCGCTTTTGGCAGAAATGGTGAGGCGCGGCTGGCTGGGCGACAAGTCCGGCCAGGGCTTCTACAAGAAGGTCCACGGCGCCGGCGGCGAGGAACAGCGTCTGGTGCTCGACCCAGTTACGTTCGACTATCGCCCTCTGGTCAAACCCAATTTGCCCACTGTCGAGATGGCCAAGAGCGCCGACACCCTGCCCGCGCGTCTGCGTATTCTGCTCAAAGGTGATCCCGCCAGCAACCGGGTTGCTTCGTTTTTGTGGCCTCTGCTCATCTCGCTGTGGAACGACGCCGCCGATTCCATCGGTAAGGTGGCTGCCGACGCACCTTCGATCGACGCCGCCATGCGCGCCGGATTCAATTGGGAGATGGGACCGTTCCAGATGTGGGATGCTACGTCGGTCCTTTCAAGCGTGGCCCGAATGACAGCCGCCGGTGTGCGGATCAGTTCTCAAGTTCAAGCGCTTCTTGCCGCAGGCCAAAGCTCCTGGTATGGCGACGAAGGCCGTACCTGCTTCCAGCCGGCCACAGGACGGCAAGAACTGGTGCCTGCCGTTCCTGGCCACGCACGCACAGCCGATTTCCGCCGCAATCAGAAAGTGGTGCACGGCAATGCCGGCGCCT
>JAKABE010000326.1 GCA_021801945.1 Acidobacteriota bacterium | reverse complement strand
TGGAGGCCGGCGCGGGTGGCGTGACCTATTTCCACACCTGCTACGTGCCCTACGCTCTGATCGGCATCGTGTTTCTGGCCGCGGTGGCCGTTTACTACCTGGTTTGGAAGTACGTTGTGGGGTTTGTGAACCGGGTGCTGGGGATTGCGTAGAGCACTCACCCAGCCGCGGATCTCCAGTGCGAAGCGGGAGACAGATGAAACTGCGGAGCTGGGCTCTGCCGGAACCAGGGAGGCAAAGATGGCTGCGCTGTTCAGGACAATCACCTATGCAACGCTGTTTGCCGGAACTCTGCTGATCTGCCTGCCGGCGCGGCTCTTGTCGTGGGCGGGGATCAGCCGCCCGGCGGGGATCGGTTGGCCGCAGATTGCAGGGATGCTCATTGGCAGTGCGGGGGTGGTGATCGCGCTGTGGTGCGTAGGAGTGTTTGTCTGGTCCGGACGCGGCACACCGGCACCCTTCGATCCGCCGCGCCGGCTGGTAACTCGCGGGCCTTACCGGGTGGTCCGCAATCCGATGTACATCGGCGCCATGCTGGCCCTTGCCGGCACCGCTCTGTTCTACGAATCTGCCTTGCTTGCGATCTGCTTCGTGGTCTTTCTGGTGGCCGTGAATCTGTTCGTATTGCTCTACGAGGAGCCGACGCTGTGGCGTAAGTTCGGGGCGGAGTACGGGGCCTATTGCCTGCGAGTGCGGAGATGGCGGCCGGGCGCGGGATCTCGATCGGGAGCTTGAGTCGCTGCTGGGCTGCAGGGCCAGTGGCGCTAGACGCCAACGGGGAAGGGCTTGGGACTGGCTTCTTCGTTGGCAGTGCCCGAACCGCTGCGCCAGCGTTCGAAGCGGCCCTGGAAGAGACTCAGGAAAGCGGTATACCAATAACCGACGACAAAGAGGATCAGAAACGGCGCGGTGAAGTAGTTCTGATTGGAGAAGGTATAAAGAATGGCGAGCAGGAAATAGAGGCCAAGGAACATCTCGATCCAGGGAGCCAAAATCAGGCGCTTGCGATACTTGGTGGCCCTGGATTTTTCTCCTTTCTTGGCAACGCGGTACTTGGGAGTGCGGACAAAGGCGCTCTTAATGCCGAGCAGAGCTTCCATAACGGCCTTGGAGTTGGTCACTGTAAGGCCGATGCCCAAGGCCATGACGAAGGGCATGTAGTAATAGGTTCTCTTCCATGTCTTAGGGAAGAGCTCACGCTCGCTCATCAGGTAAAAGAACCCGATGGAGAAGCTGGAGGCGGCAAACAGCGGGAAGTCGATGAGCAGCATCTGGAACCAACCCTGGTAGAAGCGGCAGATCATGGCCGGAACAAGCAGAGCAGACATGATGACCATGAGCGGGTAGCTGAGGTTGGCGGTTAGATGGTAGACGCCCTCGAGCTTATTGCGCCAGGTGGTCTTGGTTCGGAACAGGTCGGGGAGCACCTTGAGGCTGGTTTGGATGAGCCCCTTGGCCCAGCGCGCCTGTTGAGTTTTGAAAGCCGTCATTTCAATGGGAAGCTCAGCCGGGCACTCGACGTGGGGCAGGTATTTAAACTTCCAGCCGGCCATCTGAGCGCGATAGCTGAGGTCAGTGTCTTCGGTGAGAGTATCGTGCTGCCATCCGCCGCCGTCGTAGATGGCCTGCCGGCGCCACATGCCGGCAGTGCCGTTGAAGTTAAAGTACTCGCCGGTGCGGGCGCGCGAGCCATGCTCCATGACGAAATGGCCGTCGAGGAGGATGGCCTCGATCTCGGTCAACATGCTGTAGTGGCGGTTGAGGTGGCCCCAACGAGTTTGAACCATGCCGATTTCAGGCTCGGCAAAGTGGTGGACGACCTTCATGAGCCAATCAGGAGGCGGAACGAAGTCGGCGTCGAAGATGGCAACAAACTCGCCTTTGGCCACCTGGAGGGCTTCACCGAGGGCGCCGGCCTTGAAACCCTGACGGTTTGTGCGGTGGATGTAAACGATCTGCCGGCCGAGAGCTGCGTAGCGTTCGACGATCGCCGCGGCGACCTGTTGGGTTTCGTCGGTGGAGTCGTCGAGAACCTGGATCTCCAGCTTATCGTGAGGGTACTCCATGGCGCAGACGGCGTCGATAAGGCGGTCGATGACAAACTGCTCATTAAAAATGGGCAACTGCACGGTCACCATGGGCAGCTCGTCGAAGTAACGAGGCGGGTCAGGCTTGTAGTTCTTGCGGTATTTGAAGTAGTTGTAGCAGAGCGTATAGCGGTGCATACCATAAATGGAGAGCAGGATCATCACCGCGAAGTAGGGCAGCAGCAGCGAGGCGTCGAAGAGATTCCAGTGGTAGAGGCCCTTGAAGGTCTGGTCGGCGTATTGCGTTTTGAAGTATTGGCGAAGGGTTTCCTGCGACCAGAAAGCCAACATCGTCTCCGCCCGCAGGGGCAACTGGCCGAGGGGCACGGCGACTGAATTCAGGCAAGTTATCAGCAGAGCGAACAGAATCAAGCCTCCAGAGTCCGGAAACGCAACTCGATACGAAAATTGTACGCGAAAACCAGCTAAGATCAACATTCCGTTGGGCACAGGAGGCGGCGGAGATTCATCCGGGACGTGTTGCTTGGGATTCGTACCCCTTCGATCCTGGCGAGCAGAAGCCGTTCGCATGGGTGGCAGGAAGGGGCAGACCTGAAGCCAAGCGAGCTAGAGTCTCCCCTCAGGAGAGGAATTGACATGGCTGCCGCCTGGACCGCGCCCTGCCGGCATGGAGTCATCGGATTCATCGCGGTAGCACGCGGAAACACCTCTGCAAAAGGTTAGGCCCCTGCGACCCGGCATGAAGCCGGGCCGCAGGGGCATGAGCGAACAGAGGCTTGGGCGGAAGTACGCTTTAGAAGGTGTACTCGGCGCCCAACTGCAGTTCCCTGGATGGCAGTCCTTGTGGACCGAGGACTTTGCCGTAGAGAGCCCCGAGATTCTCGATTGGGAAGGGGTTACCGGGGTTGTTGTGGTTGAGGGTGTTAAAGGTCTCAAAGCGGATCTGCAACTGATGGTGCTCGTTATAGGGCATCACGAAATTCTTATCCAGCGACGAATCGAAGTTCTCGAAGCCGGGCCCAAAGATCACGTTGCGGCGCATGTCCCCGAGGAAGCCTGCACTATTGGGAGTCCAGGCCGCTTTGTTCAACCATTGGCCAATTTGGCCGATGGTTTTGTGGGCCTCAAACTGGCTGATGCCGGGGACGACATTGGGTCGGTCGTAGCAGCAATTGTCGGTATCGGAAAGGTTAAAGATCGTGAAGGGGGTAAAGGGAGTGCCGGACTGGAAGGTGGCAATCGTGGAGAATTGCCATCCGCCGATCACCGCATTCACGATCTTTGACGAAGGCTTCCAGAGCGCGCCCGGCTGTTGACCGACAGGCAGATCGTAGATCACCGACGTAAGGAAGCGATGGCGAACGTCGAAATCGGAACTGCCGTAATCGCAGATAACGCAGTCGCTGTTCTGCGGGAAGAGCGGCGATTGCTGGGTCCGGATGCCGCTGGTGTCGTCGAGAGATTTGGAGTAGGTATAGGAGCCAACAATGTTGAGGCCGTTGCTGTATTGCTTGGTGACCTTGAAGCTGAAGGCATTGTAGTTGGCGACGCCGAGATCGTGCACTAACTGGATGACACCGAAGTTGGGGTAGGGGGTACGAGCCGCGATGGAGGTAGGGGCGCCATTGCCAAAGTAGCCGTAGGGGATGGCCCAGTTGGCATCACGGAATCCCCAAAGGTTACCGCTCTTCGTGCCCATGTACCCGGTGTCGATCGACCAGTTTTTGCCCAACTGCTTCTGGACGTCGAGCAAGTATTCCTCGGTGAACTCTGTCTTGTGATTGAACTGCATGGCCAAGGTGTAGGGCGGCGGGATGGTAGCCACGCCGCTAGAGGCCACCGCGTTGGTCCAATTAATGGTGGGCACACCCGCAGTGCCGTTGTCGGAGAACTGCGTTACGCGGCCAGCCAGGTTGCGCGCCATGTCAAAGCGGGAGTTGGCAATGTCATGGTCGTAATACATGCCGAAGCCCGACCGGATGACGAGCGTACTGGTTGGCGAGTAGGAAACGCCGATGCGCGGCGCCCAGTTGGTGTAGTCAGTTTCCATGAGCCGATTCGGGAATTGGCCGTTGGCGCACTGCGGAGCCGGCGAGACAGGGTTACCGGAGCTATCAACCCAACGCACGCTAATCCCCTGATACGGATTGGTGCATTCGCCTTGGCGCACCCAGAAGGGCTGTTCGCTCGCAGGCTGCGGTCCGACGGGGTAATAGGGGGAGTTGTTGAGGTCGGGGACGAACTCCTGTCCCAGAGTGTTGTACCACGGCGGCGTCAACTCATAGCGCACACCCATCGTGAGGAGCAGCTTGGGCGTGACTCGATAGGCGTCGTCGAAGTAGGCCGCTTCCACATTGCGCACGTAATTGGCCTGGGCGATTGACACCGCATAGGTGGTCTCGTAAAGGTCGCCGAGCAGGAAATCCGCAAAGCCGTCGCCGGTGTTCGGAACCAGCTTGCCGGGAGAACTT
>JAKABE010000325.1 GCA_021801945.1 Acidobacteriota bacterium | reverse complement strand
TGCCGATGGGCTAAAACGTCAAAGTAAGTGGAGGCGACGGAAACCAGAGTCACGCCTGCAATCAGCGCAAGGATCAACCGCAAGCGGAACAGATGCATCGTTACCTCCCTCCTTTGAGTGGAATGCGCGGAGCCTGGGGAACGGCCTACGGGGCGGCGAAGATAGCCGATAGGATTAGTTTAATGAATATGGGGAGCAATCACAATGAAGCGCGCTGGTGCGGCGGCGTGGTTGCCGGTGCGCAAATGCTCTGTTGTGCCTGCGGCAGGCGGTGCGCGGACGGCTCATGCGCTATTCTGTCCAGTGAAGCGGGGTGCACTGCTCATTTCGCAGGCCGGTAAACAATGGCGATCCACTCGGTTGATCGAACCGCCAAAAAAATCGTCCTCACCGTCCAGGATTACTCTCTTCTGGCGTGGAATGCATTCCTGAATCTGTTTCGGCCGCCCATTTACTGGCCGGAGTTCCTCATCCAGTCTGACATCATCGGCGTGGGCTCGCTGTCGATCGTGGTGCTCTCAGGTTTCTTTACGGGATGCGTGCTGGCGCTTCAATCGGCAGCGACGCTGGCCCAATTCGGAGCGACCGCAGTGACGGGGCGCTTTGTGAGCATGTCGATGATCCGGGAGTTGGGGCCTGTGCTGACGGGCATCATGGTCTCAGGCCGCAACGCCTCGTCGATGGCCAGCGAACTGGGGTCGATGGTGGTGACCGAACAGATTGACGCCATGCGCGCCCTGGGTGTGGATCCCATCCGCAAGCTGGTGACGCCGCGGATCTTTGCCTGCATCTCGATGCTCTTCTTTCTCACCATCCTGGCCGACGCTTTTGGCATTCTGGGTGGCGCCGCCGTGACGGTTTTTTTCAATCATCAGAATGGCACGCAGTATTTCTCCATGGCCTGGGAATATCTGCGCTTCCACGACATTCTGCAAGGTCTTGTGAAGCCGCTGTTCTTTGGCTACATTGTGGCCTCAATCGGCTGTTTTTATGGGCTGAGAACCACCGGCGGCACGGAAGGCGTGGGCCGTTCCACGATCAGCGCGGTGGTCAACTCGTCAGTGCTGATTATCTTTGTGGACTTTTTGATCAGCCAGATGATGGTCTTTTTCTTCCGCTGATGGACATTTCCTCCGTTTCCGCTTCCGCGCCTCAGGCTCCGGCTCCGGAGGAGAGCCCGGTTGTGGTCTTCCGCAACGTCTCGATTGCGTTCGACGGACCTCCGGTGCTCGAGGACATCAGCTTTTCCGTGGCCCGCGAGGAGATGCGCATTCTGCTGGGACGGGCGGGGGTGGGCAAGAGCGTTTTGCTGAAGCTCGCCAATGGATTGCTTCGCCCGGACACGGGCAGCATTCAGCTTTTCGGGGAAGAGATCGCGCACATGCCGGAGGAGGATCTGTTTCCGATCCGCGCCCGCACGGGCATGGTTTTTCAAGAGGGAGCCCTATTTGATTCGCTCACCATCCGCGACAACGTCGCCTACCAGTTGATTCAGGAACGCGTGGCCGACGAAGAGATCGACGCCCGCGTGCGGGAGGCGCTGCGGTTTGTGGACCTGGAGGAGACGTTCGACCTGTTTCCGATCAGTCTTTCCGGCGGCATGAAGCGGCGCGTAGCCATTGCTCGCGCCCTGATCCACCAGCCCGAGTTGCTGCTCTATGATTCGCCGACCGGCGGTCTGGACCCAGTCACCTCGTACAACATCATCGAGTTGATCGCCAAAGAGCGCGACGTGTACCACGTTCCGTCGCTGCTGGTGACCCACAGGCTGCAGGATGCTTTCGCTTTATGCACACACCGCTTTGACCCGGAGCTGGGCCGCATGAGGCCCCTTCCCAAGGGACAGAGCGACCCGCGTACCACGTTTCTCATACTTGAGGAGGGCCGGCTGATCTTCGACGGTTCCCTTCACGCCCTGCTGCACTCAGAGAACCCGTTCGTGCAAGAGTTTTTGGAGTAAGGCATCCGCCTTCAGCCAGCCGCTTCTTTGAGGTAAATGTCGACGTAATCGAGGTAGTTCTGGGCGTATTCGCGGATCAGGTCGCGCTCTTTGTCACCCAGTTCGCGGCGGAGCTTGGCGGGAACTCCGGCCCAAAGCGTGCGCGGCGGAACGACGGTATGCTCGGGGACCACGGAGCCGGCCGCGATGATGGACCCTTCGCCGATGCGGGAATCGTTGAGGACGCGGGCCCCCATGCCGATCAGCACCATGTCTTCCACGATGCAGCCGTGGACGGTGGCGTTGTGGCCGATGGTCACCCAGTCGCCGACGATCACCGGATAAAGGTGACGCTGGCCGTGGAGGACGGCGCAATCCTGGACATTGGAGCAGGAGCCGAGACGAATCGAGTTCACGTCGCCGCGCAGAACGGCATTCATCCAGACCGAGGATCGCTCGCCCAGGAGGACGTCGCCGAGGAGCTGGGCGGAGGGATCGACGTAGCAAGTGGCGGGAATTTGGGGCAGCCGTCCCTGATAGGATCGAATCATGGGGTTTCGATGCTCCGTGGAATTTAGAAGTCCCGTAAAGAGTGTAAAAGAAGGGCCCCTTGGCTGAGTCCGGACGAGGTAGCCGGCAAATCCAGGCGAGAGGCAAATATTGTTCCGAATTGGCGCGCCGGAGGGTGAGCCTGAGTCGGGACAGTGGGTGAGTTTGACAGAGGACTTGGCCGCAGGCGCCGACGCTCGCATTGATTTCGGTTGATTCAGTTGCAGGCCGAGCCCCATGCCCTTCAAACAGCCCGGCGACCTATACCTGAGATCATTATCTGGCGTATGCTATAAGTGCCTATTAGCAGGTTTGGAGGTGGGATTCCTTTGGCAGAAGTTCGAGTGCAGGAAGGCGAACCGCTCGAGAATGCTCTACGCCGATTCAAGCGGAAGGTACAGCAGGAGGACATTATCAAGGAAGTCAAGCGTCACTCCTACTATCTGAAGCCGGGCGAGAAGCGCCGCGTCAAGGCAGCCTTGGCGCGCAAGCGTAATCGCAAGAAGGCTCGCAAAGAGCAAGACTGATCAATTACGGCGTTCTCTATAATTTGCGGCAGGGGGTAGAGACGGGGTTTCTGGAGGGGAAAGCGCTGTAGGGAGATCCCAGTCAAACCTGACGCCTGGTGGAGAGGTCATTTAACCCATCGCCGTGCGGGCTGTACAGGCGGCAACCCTTGGCTGGGGCAGCCGCCCAGAAAGCTAGTTGTATGGGGGCAGCCTGCCGCGATGGGGTGATTTTCAACTAACCCGGAGCTTGTGCTCTGCGTTGTGTCTATTTGGTCTCCCGGTAAGCCTGGGAGAAGTTGTATGCCGCTCTTTTTTGAGGCGGTCCGGGCCCTTGTTATGCATCAGGAACGAAAACAGGGAACCGGGACCGGCACATTTATCAGCCATGGCCGATTTCGGTGTACCTCCCTGTTTCGGGGAAACCGGTCATGGAATTCACGGATCGAGTACTTAAGTGCGTCGACTGCGGCGCCGACTTTGTTTTTACGGCAGGAGAGCAACTCTTCTTCCACGACAAACAATTCAAGAACGACCCCAAGCGCTGCAAGCAGTGCAAAGCAAAACGCTCGCGGGGGAGCCAGCGGGTCCGTCCCGAGACTCGTGTTACCTGTTCGGTGTGCGGGGCGGAGACTACGGTTCCGTTCAAACCCACTCAGGGCAGGCCGGTGCTGTGCCGGGGCTGCTTCCAGAAGCAGCAGGAGCCAGCGGCTAAATCTAGCGCAGTGCAGAATTAAAGAAAAGGCCATCGCGCACTTGGGCTGGAAATCCGGTCCGGGTGGCACCGTGGCCAAACTCGGTTCCGTGGACATTGCGCATCGCGGAGCGGTGGGCATGAATACCTCAGGCGTCGCGGGCAATAGTGCCAAGCGCTGCCCGGGCAGGTTCACGGCCCATCTCCACCTTGCCGAGCTGCTCAGGAACGCTTGCGCTGCAGCGCACGATGAGCAATGTCGCGCCGGAAGTAGATTCCGTCAAAAGAGATTTCGTCCAAGGCCTGGTAGGCGCGGGCGAGAGCTTCCGGGAGGGATTCCGCAGCGGCGGAGACGCCCAGCACGCGACCGCCCGCAGTAAGGATATGGCCGTCCGTTTGGACCGTGCCGGCGTGGAAGACCTGCACCCCGGGAACCTGGCCGGCGGCGGCAAGGCCGGAGATGGGCAGGCCGGTTTTATAGCTGCCTGGGTAGCCAGCTGAACTGGCTACCACGCAGACGGAGGCGCCGGGCGTCCAGCGCAACTCGGTCGCGGCCAGACGGCCATCCACACAGGCCTCGAGCGCATCCACCAGGTCGCTCTCCAGGCGTAGCAGGATGGCCTGGGTCTCGGGATCGCCGAAGCGGGCGTTGAACTCCAGCACCTGGGGGCCGCGCGCCGTCAACATCAGCCCGCAATAAAGGACGCCGATGAACGGCGTTTCCTCCTCGGCCATGGCGCGCACCGCCGGCTCGGCGATGTGGCGCTGAATCCATTCCGTCATTGCGGGATCGAGCAGATTATCGGTGGAATAGGCGCCCATGCCGCCGGTGTTGGGGCCGCGG
>JAKABE010000011.1 GCA_021801945.1 Acidobacteriota bacterium | reverse complement strand
GAACCTTGCAGCCAGGAGGGGAGAAGGATTCTTTGCGGTAGGAAACTTCTGTCGTGTGCGTTATAAAGGTTCTGCATCTAATTCAGTCTTTACCGGAGTCTTGCGTCATGCGTAGAGTGCCATGGTTCCTTGCATTTGCTGTGCTGGCCGCCCTGCCGATTCGCGCCCAATCGGTGTATACCATGCGGCCGGACGATCCTCATGCGGTGTACCTGCAGCCCGGAAGCTTCGGCGCGGCTGGCAACGGCCAAGCGGACGACACGGCCGCCATTCAGGCCGCCATCAATCGCGTGCAGGAGACGACCGGCGAAGGCATCGTCTTTGTCGCCGAGGGCAGATACCGGATCACGCACACGGTTTACCTCTGGTCGGGAATCCGGCTCATCGGCTTTGGCGCGCATCGTCCGGTATTCGTTTTGGGGCCGAACACGCCCGGCTATCAGCAGGGGCACGGATTCGAGGCGACGGGCCGTTACATGGTGCAGTTTGCCAACCAGCGTCCTCGGCCGGGCGAGCCCATTGTCGATGCCAACGAGTTCACCTTCTACAGCGAGATCAGCAATATCAACTTCCAGATCGGCCCCGGCAACCCAGACGCCATCGCGGTGCGCTTTCGCGTGGCGCAGCATTCGTTTCTTGAGCACATACGGTTCGACGGCGGCGATGGCCGGGCCGCCATCGAAGAGATCGGCAACGGCGCCACCGGCCTTCAGATCGAAGGCGGCGAATATGGCATTATCACCCAAAAGACATCGCCGGCATGGCAGTTTCTGCTCACGGATTCGAGCTTTACAGGCCAGCGGCGCGCCGCCATCCAGACTCAGCAAGCGGGCATGACTCTGGTGCGCGACCACTTTGCGCACACACCGGTGGCGATCGAGATTCCCTCAGGACAGATCGAGGAATTGTATGCGCACGACTTGGTGCTGGAGGACATCAGCCGGGCGGCGCTGGTGCTCGGCGATGCTCGCAAGGAGCTGAACGAAATCACTCTGGACCACGTGGTTTGCCGGAGCGTGCCTCAACTCGTGGAGGGCGAACCGGCCTCGGGCGGGACGTTTGCGGTGAAGGGAAGTCCCAGCCCCTTCGTCGAGATACACCTGACCGTCGGCGAGATGATCGGCCCTGACGGGCGCGACCTGGGCATCGAAGTCCGCCATCGCGAGCGCGCCGGAGCTGGCCGCGCGGTGGCCTCCGACATTCCGTCCCTGCCGCCCATGCAGGATTGGGTGAACGTGCATACGCTGGGCGTGAAAGGGGACGGCTCGGATGACACCGCAGCCCTCCAGGCAGCCATCCAGGCTCATCGCGTGCTGTATTTTCCCAGCGGCTTCTATCGGGTGACCAATACGCTGCATCTCAGAAAAGACAGCGTGCTGATCGGCTTCAACCCCGGCACTACTGCGCTCATCGTGACCAACGATTCGCCGAACTTCACCGGCCAGGGCGCGCCCGTCCCGACTGTGGAGAGCGCCAAGGGCGGAGCAGCGATCATCTCCGGAATCGGAATCGTCACCGAAGATGAGGATCAGCGCGCCGTCGGGGTGGAGTGGTTCGCGGGACCTCATTCCATGCTTCAGGATGTGAACCTGAGGGAAGGCCCAGGATTCATCAACCACGAGCTCGCGCCCAAACTCGCCGCCGCGGGGCCGCGGCCTAATTTCGCCGCACTGCGCCGGAATCCCGCCGCCATGCGGAAGTTCATGGAGGAGTACCGGCAGCGCTTCGCAAAGTACGCCGGATCCCAGTACCCCAGCCTCTGGGTTCGGGACGGAGGAGGAGGCGTCTTCCGCGGCGTGTGGACCTCGAACACCCTGGCGAGAGCGGGGCTGGTGGTGGAGAACACAACCACGCCCAGCGTCGTCTACCAGTTGTCCTGTGAGCATCACATGCACCACGAGACGCAGTTCATCCACGCCTCCAACTGGACCATCTATGCGCTGCAAACCGAGGAAGAAAATCCGGCTGGCGTGGACTCGTTTACGGCCGACCTGGTGGACGCTCATCATATCCTGTTCGCGAACCTGTTCGCCTACCGGGTCTCGCGGCAGGTGCTGCCAAAGCTGAGTGCGGTGGAATCGACGGATTCGACCGATATCCGTATTGAGAACATGCATACCTTCAGCATGACGCGGCTCGCCTACGACAACAGCGTCCTCGATCACACCAGCGGAGTATATGTGCGGGCGCATAACTTCACGGCCTTTACCATCGGCCCCGATCTCAGGGTCGGCCCTCCTCTGCCGCCGCCTGTCGGTGTCTTTGCGCCCGGAGCAAAGCTGGAAAAGCTGGCCGGCGGCTTTATTGATGCGGAAGGCCTCACAGTGGACGATCGTGGAAATCTCTTTTTCACCGACGAAGCCACGCACCGCGTCTACAGATGGAATGCCGCCGCGCGGAAGGCTGAAGTCCTCAGCGATCAGGTGAGCAAACCAATGGCAGCGGCGTATGCCGGAAATGGATGGCTGCTGGTGTTGGATTTTGACCGCTCGGTGTACGCCGTCAACGAACGTACTGGCGAGACGAAGAAGATCGATCCCGCCAGCGCTCCCGTGAGCGGAACCAGCCTGATGCTGCCGGTCGGATTCCTCCACGGCGTGCAGGACCTTGAGTTGCAGTTGGAGCATCGCGGACCGATCTATGAGCCGCGCAGCAACATGATGATCATGGGCTATGAGAACCAGACGCGTGGCTACTACTACGCGCCAGGAACCACCCACGCCATCATGGCCGGCGGCGACTGGCGGCCGATGCTGCAAGCGTCCCAGTGGAGGCTCTTCCACGTCGGCGATGAGCACATGGCGGCCAGCGAGGATGACGGCGCCACCTATCGCCTGCGCCTCGACAGTCTCAAGCATTTGACGGCGACGGTGTTCGCGCCGCGCGGCGGGTACAGCGTGGTGACCGATACCGTCGGAAATGTATATGTGGCAGCGGGCCAAATCTACATTTACAACGCCGGAGGCCGCCAGATCGGCGAGGTGGATATTCCGGAGCGGCCGGGCAGCCTAGCCTTCGGCGGACCGGAGAACAAGACCCTATATATCGGAGCCCGTGACTCGCTGTATGCGTTGCAAACGGCGGCGGCGGGAAAATAGAACCGCGCTCGCGCCTCCGGGTGACGACAACTTTGCCGCCACGGTTCTTTTTCTTCTGACTTGGACCAAGCAGGAGGCGAACGCTGATGCGTCGCGCGACCGGAAGATACCGGTGTCTGTCCCGCAAAGGATGATCTGTTCACTTCATGCCTGGCCCAACGTCAGTTGCATGCTTCCGGGTAGTGGACCGCTTCCGTGAACGAACTGGTCGGCTGTTGCTTCGCAGAAAGGCCCATCGGCGTTGGTGCAGTTGCTGCAATTCGGTGGTAGACTGGGGGTCCATGGTGCCCGAGCGCCTTTTATTCCCCATGGAAGGGCACATTCTCTGCTTTGCAGCGTAGGCGTTTGCGGGGCCGGTACATATATCTATGTTTGCCGATGCTGAAGCCGTCAGGAGGCCGCTTGAGGGGCATTACAGCCTCCCTCTGGTCGCGCTTTCCATCGTCATAGTCATGATCGCTTCGTTCGCCGCCCTCGATCTCGGTGGGCGGATGACTGCTGCCTCTGGGCGCGCCCGCGCTGCATGGTTATGCGGCGGCGCCTTTGCAATGGGGATCGGCATATGGTCGATGCACTATGTCGGGATGGAGGCGTTCCACCTGCCGATTCCCGTGGAATACGCATGGCCCACGGTAGTCATTTCTCTGCTTGCCGCGGTCCTCGCTTCCGGAGTCGCGCTGCTGATTGTCAGCCGTCCCGCCATGTCCGTCCGCAACGCGGTTGCCGGAAGCCTGTTTATGGGCGCCGGCATCGCCGGGATGCACTACATCGGTATGAGCGCGATGCGGCTGGCCGCAGACATCGTCTACAACCCGCTTCTGGTGATCCTGTCCATTGCGATTGCCATTGCCGACTCATTTATTGCTCTCAAACTGGGCTTTGCCTTCCGGGAAGACATTCCCACCTGGAGCTGGCGCAAGGTTTGGGCTGTCTTGCTCATGGGCTCCGCGATTCCGGCCATGCACTATGTCGGGATGGCTGCCGCCACCTTTGTTCCTACGCCCACCGTTCAGGGGAGCCTGCAACATGCTGTACGGGTGAACGCGCTCGCCCTCTTGGGTGTCGTTGTCGTTACGATGGTGGTTCTCTTGACCGCGATCGTCACCGCAATGAGGGATCGTGCGCTCTCCCTGCACGCCCAGGAGCTGGCCCGCAGCCGGGTTCAACTGCAGAATATCTTTGAGAACATGGCAGAGGGCATCGTCGTGTTCGACCGCGCCCTTCAGATCGTCCAGACGAACGCCTCGGCCGTGAAGCTGTTCGGCGCTACGGCGATCCGGAGTTACGAGGCATTGCGCCGTGAGTTTGAATTGTCGCTCCCGGATGGAACGGTCCTGCCCACTGAGATGCTGCCGCTCCAGCGGGCAATTCGAGGGGATTTCATCGACAATTACCGGCTGCGTTTCCGCCGCAAAGACACCGGAAAGAGCATTTCTGTAGAAGTGAGCACACGACCCATCTTCGATGCGTCAGGTGGATCGTCCCAGGTGATGATCAGTTATCGCGACACGACAGAACGGGAACAGATGGACGAGGTTCGATCTCGGCTGGCCGTTATCGTGGAGTCCTCGGAAGACGCGATTATCGGAGTTAACCTCGACGGGATCATTACTTCTTGGAACCGGGGCGCAGAAAAGCTGTTCGGGTATGCGAGTTTGGAAATGATCGGGCAGTCCATTCGAATCCTGATTCCTCCCGATCGGAGCGGTGAGGAAGACGATATTTTAAGGCGAATTGAGAACGGAGAGACGGTCACGCATTTTGAAACCCAGCGGCTTCGCAAAAGTGGAAATTCCCTTCAGGTTTCGCTGACCATCTCGCCTATCCGGAACGCCGCCGGAGCAATCGTCGGCGCTTCGAAGATTGCACGCGATATTACGGGCGCGAAACAGATGCAGCAGCAGTTGCGGCAGAGCCAGAAGATGGAAGCCATGGGCCAGTTGACGGGGGGCATCGCCCACGACTTCAACAATCTTCTGGGGATTATCATCGGCAATCTCGACCTGCTCGAAAGAGCTTTGGGCGGCCAGCCGGCGCCTTTGGCGCGGGTGCGGACAGCACATAAGGCAGCGGTCCGCGGCGCCGACCTGACGCGACGGCTACTGGCCTTTTCCAGGCAGGAAGACTTATCGCCTCGTCCCACGAGCCTGGCAGATTGTGTGCGCAATACTGCCGAACTCGCTGCGCGCGTTCTGGGGCCTGAGATCACGATGAAGATGGAATGCGACTCCGCCCTGCCGCCGGTCTTGGTCGATCCGACCGGTCTGGAAAACGCACTCCTGAACCTCGTGGTGAACGCCCGGGACGCCATGCCGGGCGGAGGAAGGCTGACCATTGCGACGCGGCTCTCGAATCTGGAGCCCGCCTATCCCGCTGTTCGTACCGGTGATTTGAAAGCTGGTGTCTATGCCTGTGTTTCCGTTTCGGATACCGGCACGGGAATGTCGGCGGAGACGCTGGAACGAGCGTTCGATCCGTTCTTTTCAACCAAGCCGGCTGGTAAAGGCTCGGGACTGGGCCTGACCATGGTCTACGGAATTGCGAAGCAATCCGGGGGAATTGCGCGCATCTACAGCGAGCTAGGTTATGGCACTACGGTGTCTCTTTACCTGCCGTTGGCAGAAGATGCGCAGCCGGTGTCCAATGCGAAAGCTCCCGAAAAGCAGGTACCCTGGCGGCGCGCGAAGGTCCTGGTGGTCGATGACGAAGAGGACCTGCTCGAGATTGCGGCTTCTTACCTGCGAGAGATGGGGCATGAGGCTTTCCCGGCCAAGAGCGCGGCTGTCGCTTTGGAGGTGGCGGGACGCGAGCCGGAGATAGCCCTGGTGATTACGGACATTCTCATGCCGGGCGGGATGAACGGCGTGGATCTGGCGCAGAGACTGCGGGAGTGGAACCCCGCAATTAAGATCGTCTACTCTTCAGGCTTCCCCGCGGACGCGCTGACGGAAAAGAACGGAAAGCTCTCCGAAGGGCCGCTTCTCAGAAAACCCTACCAACGCGACGAGTTCGAACGATTGCTGAGACGAGTGATGGAAGAGGGCAATCAAAAAATGGCCGAATATTAGTGGCTTTATGTTGATGCACCGCCAATGGAGGTCCTTGGCAGCATGACTCCCCCGAGCAGACTGCTGGTCATCGATGACGATCCCGATATCCGTGAGCTGATCAAGACAATCGCTTTGGACATGGGCTTCGAGTGCACGGCTACCAATGACGTGTCGCAGTTTCTGGATGCGCTTGCGCAAGACGCGGACATGGTTATGCTCGATTTGATGATGCCGGGAATCGACGGCATCGAAGTCCTCCGGAAGCTCGCCGAACGCCGCTGCCGCGCGAAAGTGATCCTCATGAGCGGGATTGAAATGCGCGTCATCGAATTGGCGAAAAGAATGGCGCAATCGCTCGGACTCGAGGTCGCGGGCCATTTACACAAGCCATTTCGCGTGACCGCCCTGGAGCAGCTTTTGGCCGGCAGGCCAGAGCATCCGCAACCCCAGCCCGCGCAACGCGCCGCTCTCCCATCTTTCACCGAGATGGAGTTGCGGTCCGCACTGGATCGCGGAGAGTTTTCTCTTTATTACCAGCCGCAACTCAGCCTTACCGACCGTCGCGTGGTGGGAGTTGAGGCCCTGGCGAGATGGTTGCATCCTGTCCACGGAATGGTGCCCCCCGATAGCTTCATTCCTCAAATTGAGAAACTGCAACTGATGGAGCGATTCACCTGGGACATCATTGATAGGGGGTTGAGCGAAGCGGCCGCCTTTCGCGGAGTGAATGGAGCGGATCCTACCCTTTCTCTGAATCTCACGGCTCCCGTCCTCCGCGACCTCACCTTGCCGGATCGCGTCGTCTCCGCGGCGGAGCACCATGGATTTCCAGCGGACAAAATCATTCTGGAGATCACGGAGAGCGGTTTCATTAAGGAATTGCCGCGAACCCTGGATGTCCTGACGAGGCTCCGCATGAAGCAGGTGCAGCTCTCCATCGACGATTTCGGCACCGGCTATTCGATGATGCAGCAATTGCAGTTGGTGCCCGCAACGGAGTTGAAGATCGATAGGCTGTTCGTGAAACACATGCATGCCAACGACAGCTACCGCGTCCTTGTGCGGAAAATAATCGAGATGGGCAGAGACCTCGGCATGCGGGTCGTCGCCGAGGGCGTAGAAAGCCCTGAACAAGAAGAAGCGCTGCTCGCGTTTGGCTGCCATGTCGGCCAAGGATTTCTCTTCTCCAGGCCGCTTCCCCCCAATGAACTCACCGCATGGCTCGCAGCCCACCGATCCGATCACCCCCCTGACCTGTTATTGAAGCTTCCCTTTTAGGCGAAGACGCAGCGCGCACATTCAGCAGATGCTTGCAAATATTCAAGGTGTATCCCACTGACCACTGATGACAGACTGCGCGAGACGGCGCGCAAGATCGAGACTCTTCCCGCTTGGCGCCTGTCTTATCAGAACGAGCAACTAAAACAACTTTGAGCTATCCAACAGCACAGTTACCGGTCCCTGGTTCACCAGTGACACCGACATCATGGCTTGGAACCGCCCGGTCTCGCAGCGCAAGCCGCGCTCGCGAATCTGCGCTACGAAATATTCGTAGAGCTCGCGCGCACGCTCGGGACGCGCTGCGCCGTCAAAGGAAGGCCGATTGCCGCGCCGGACGTCGCCGTACAGGGTGAATTGCGAGACCGCGAGCACTGCCCCTCCCGCATCCTCCACGCTCCGGCTCATCTTTCCGTCGTTGTCCTCAAAGATGCGCAGTCCGGCGACCTTCCCGGCGAGGTAGTCTGCATCGGCTTCGGCGTCGCTACTGGAAACACCCAGCAGCACCAGGAGGCCCGGCCCGATTTCGCCGACCACCTGACCCTCAACCGCAACCGAAGCTTGCGAGACGCGTTGTACGACGGCACGCACTGCCGTTTCAGGGTAGCATTCCCGGTTCCGTCCCAGATGCCTGCCAGAAGCCTTTGCAAGTCCCCAAGCAAGGCTGCGCACGCTGTTAGGGCCGCTCCGCGTCCAGCGCCCACAGTGCCCAACTTCACTGACAATGCGCCGCGCCGTGGCGCACAATAAAGGATTTGTGATCCGCCGCCTCCACCGGCGGATGAATACGCCAAAGGAGAAGAATCAATGAACGGAACGCGGCCCAAGGTGATCGCTCTCAACGGCAGCGCACGCAAAGGCGGAAACACGGCCATCTTACTTCGCTATGTCCTCAAGGAACTCGAGAACGAGGGAATCGAAACCGAGTTGATCGAACTCAGCGGGATCAAAATCCATAGTTGTCTGTCCTGCCACAAGTGCTCGGCTCGCAAGGACCGCCGCTGTTCTCAGCGCAACGACATGGGCAACGCCTTCATCGAAAAAATGGAGCAGGCCGACGGCATCCTGCTCGGTTCGCCGACCTATGTCTCCGACGTCTCTCCTGAGATCAAAGCCCTCATCGACCGCGCCTGCCTGGTGGCCAGGGCCAACGGCGGCATGTTTCGCCGCAAGGTAGGCGCCGCCGTGGTGGCCATGCGGCGGGCTGGTGCCATTCATGCCTTCGACGCCCTCAACCATTTCTTCCTCATCAGCGAGATGATCGTGCCAGGCTCCTCGTATTGGAACATCGGCATTGGCCGCGAGATCGGCGACGTGGAAAAGGACGCCGAGGGCATTCAAACCATGAAAACGCTCGGGCAAAACATGGCCTGGCTGCTCAAGCGAGTGGCCGCCTGAGAGGGCTTTAGCCCGTCCCCAGCCGGATCGGGTGCAAGGCGTTCGGCACTGGACGCGGGACGGCAGCGTACGTTCCACCCTTCGCGCACCTTGCTCGCGCGAGGGGGTGGAACGCCACCATCTGCGCCTGGCCAACGCTATCTGTCAGCCTGAATTGCCACCTGTGCGGGGCCAATGCAAAGGGACCAGCATGGGCGCGCTTCCCTCGGGAGTGGAAGAGATATTCATCTGGATGATGCGCAACGCGATTCAGGGTCCGCATCCCATGCACTCTCACCAGCTTCGCAGGTGCGGCGGAACTCGGTGAAGTTTTCCCTCGGGTTGAGGGGCCAGCGCTCGGCTTTCTCTCCGGAGCCGGCCATTTACTATCCGGCAGTCAAACACTTCTGCCGCTGCCTCTTCTCAAACTGAAACCTCATCCTCCGTCGGCCGCAGTGGATGGTTCGCATACCAGTCGCTCCGCGTCAATGGAAGATGGCTGGCTCCTCGATCGGTGCGGCTGAGCAACGCTTGGTAGACGCCAATGTCTCCACGGCGGAAGGCGGCGGCGGAGCCGGCCATGTACAAAAGCCAGATGCGGTAGGTGGTCTTGGGTACGAGTTTCAGCAGCATGGCGGAGTTGCGCTGCAGCCCATCTACCCAGCGGCGCAAGGTCAGTTCGTAGTGCTCGCGCAGGTTCTCCACGTCGCGTACCTCGAAGCCCTGCGCTTCAGCGGCGCTCACCGACTCGGTGAGCGTGACCAGCCGCCCGCCGGGAAACACGTAGCGGCCGATAAACGAGTCCGCGCGGATGGCGGACAGGCAAGCGCGGGCGATGTGGTGATTGAGAAAGAGCCCGCCCGGCCTGAGCAGCCGGCGCACAATCCCAAAGTAAAGCGGAAGATTCTTCAGGCCCACGTGTTCAAACATGCCAATGCTGGAAATCTTGTCGAACGGCTGTCTGGTTCCTTCCAGGTCGCGGTAGTCGCGCAAGGCCACCGAACAGTAGCGCTCCAGCCCCGCCGCTGCGATGCGGCGCTCGGACGTCTCGGCCTGTTCGCGGCTCAGTGTGATTCCGTAAGCCTCGGCCTGCCGCTTGCCGCCGGCGTGCAGAACCAGGCTTCCCCAGCCGCACCCAATGTCGAGGAATCGCTCTGAGGGCTGTACCCGCAGCTTGGTGCACACCAGATCCAGCTTCTGCTCCTGGGCCGTGTCCAGCGAGTCTGCCGGGGAGTGAAAGTACGCGCAGGAGTAAACCAGCGATTTGCCCAGCCAAGGCTCGAAGAACGCTACCGGCTGATCGTAGTGGTACGCAATGGAGGCGCGGTCGCTGCACCGCGAATTGAGGGCGCCATGCCGGATGCGCTGTCCCACGCCGAAGCCTGTGCGGGCCAGCATCTCCACGGCGCTCCGCTTCAATCCTCGGGGGCGGTTGAACAGGTGCTGGGCGATCGAAAACGCGGGAAAAATGTCTCCTTCCACGTCCAGTTCGCCGTGGATATATGCTTCTCCCAGCGTGATCTCATTGGGCGAGGCTAGCAGCGTCCCCAGGGCCGTGGGGTTCTCGATGACCAGCGTGCACGCAGGCTTCTCGTTGGCCGTGGAACTCCAGCATTTCCCGTCCCACAGCCGCACCGCGAAGGCCGGTCCCTCATAGCCTTGAAACACCGCGCCGAATCGATTGTTCCTCTTCTCCTTGGCGGAATTGGTCATGTCCCAGCCGCCCTTCCATCTACATACAGGTAAAAACTATATACGATGCCTCATTCGCAATGATGCAATCCTGCAGATGCAATATCCTGCGCCATCCAACATTTCGTTGGGCAGCGTGGAACACCGAAGGCAATAATATTCAGTTGTTTGCTTGTCCCCTATGCATTGCACACCCTTGCTTCCCTGTGGGGTTCAAGGGTGATGCGGTTGCTTTGCCTCAGGATGCGGGCCAATAGTTTCCGCTCAGTCCGTATCTCCGCGGCCTTGCGCCTGTCGGAATGGAGGGCTTCTACCCCTACGGATTGATTCTTACCGCCGGCGAAGCGCCCAGCCTCTCTTATCTTCTTTCTTCTTGTCCTACACTCACTTCTTCTGCCGCACCATGCTGTTGTTCGTGGCTCCTGATTGCCCTTTGTCAATCTGCGCCTGCCCGCGGCGGCCCAGCGTGGTCATGAAGAGTCCAAAGAGAAGCAGCGCAAATCCCCACCAGAGATTCACGTCGATGCCGAGGCTGATGGAGTAGAAGCCCGGCCTGGTGTTGGTGACGAAACCGAAAGTCATCAGAATCGTCCCCATCATCGAAAACATCATGCCCAGGGGAATGCGCAAGTCCATATTCATCGCGGGTTGCTTCTCCTTAGCCCAAGATTACGCTTACTATTACGGCGGCCAGCAGAATGTATCCTGCCAGCGCCTCCGGCCGCTTCCACCACTCCGGCTCCTTGGGCTGCCGTGGAGTGAGCGAATGCACTAGCCCCGTCAGTTCCGCCTCTGGCCTGGGCTGCGTGCAGAGACTGATGGCTACGGTCACGATCACGCTAGCTCCAAAAGCCAGGATCGCCGTCGCAAAAGCCTGCGTCAGTCCATCCGGATAGCGGTGAAGCACCGTAATCCATCCGCCACTCCAGCCGCGTTGCGCCGCCGCCGGTAGGGTCAGCCCGTAGTGCAGGATGGCCACCGCCGTGCCTGCCGCCAGCCCCCCAAAAGCCCCGTGCCCCGTGGCGCGATTCCAGAACATGCCCAGCAGAAATGTGCCCAACTGTGGCGCCTCCAGGATTGCGAAAAGCAACACCATCGCCTCCACCATGCCCGTGAACCGGATAACGGTGCAGGCGACGCCCAGAGTCATCAGAATCCCGCTTACTGCTGCCCCCTTGCTCACCTTCACGAGGCGGCGATCATCCGCGTCGAAATGAAGAAACGTGTGGTAAAGATCGTACGTAAAGACCGTGCTGAAGGCCATGATGCCCGCCCCCACTCCACCCATCAGGCAAGCCAGCAACGCCGTAAGCCCCAGCCCCAGGAGGCCGGTCGGCAAGAAATGCGTCAGCATTGTGGGCATGCCCATCTCAAAGTCGAGCACTACATGGCCGTTCGGGTCCTTGACCGGCTTGCCCGTCGCCGGCTCGGCCTTGGCCGGCACCAGTCCCCGGCCCGCCGCCACTGCCGGGGGAACAATCGTGATCTGATGGTAGATCGAGCCGTTTGACTGGCTGACCACGATGCTGGTTCGGGGCGTGGTCAGGCCCACGGCAACCACGCCTGGCAGTGCCAGCACAAGAGGCAGCAGAATCATTGCAGAGGCCGCAATCAAGGGCGCGCGCCGCGCGCCGCTCACATCCTTGGCGGCCATCGCGGTCTGCAAAACCCTGAAGTCGGTGCACCAGTAACCGGCCCCGAACACAATGCCCAACCCTGCCGCCACGATGATCGCGCCGATCCCCATGGGATGCGCCGCAGCTCCGCCGCTCCCGCCATGCAAGTACGCCGCCACCGGTGCTTGAGCCTTCAGCCCGCTCCAGCCGCCGATCTTTTTCAGCCCCAGAAACACCATCGGCAGGAAGCCGGCCATCAGCAGGCAGAACTGCACCACCTGGTTATACATGGTGCCAGCGAGACCGCTGAGCAAGATGTACAGCAGCACGACCGCCGCCGGCAGCGCCATGGTCGCGATCAAGCTCGCGTCGGGCCCCATGTGCAGCTTGTTGAAGGCGGCGTCGAACACGTGCAGCGCCTGGATCAACCGCGCCATCGCGTAGAGCGACATTCCCGCCGCGAAGATCGTGACGGCTGCGAATAGGAGCGCGTTCAGCGCGCGTGTCTTATCGTCAAAGCGCAAGCTCAGAAACTCCGGGACAGACCGCGCCTTCGAGCCGTAGTAAAGCGGCATCAGGAACAGGCTCGTAAACAGCAGAGCCGGTACGGATCCTAGGCAATAAAACGGGATGCTGGCGAGGCCGTATTTGGCCCCTGCCGCGCCCATCGCGATTACCTGCTCTGATCCCAGGCCCGCGCCTAGAAAGGCTAGTCCGCAGAGCCACGCCGGCATCGTGCGCCCCGCCTGCGTGAAGGCCGAACTGCTTGTCATCGAAGGCCGCAGACTGTAGCCAATGCTGATCGCAAAGAAAAAATAAAGCGTGGGCATCAGCCAATCAACGGCAGTTGGGTTGGGCACAAACGGCTCCTTCCAGAGTTATGCGCTCAAGATCACTCTACGCAGCGCGGTGAGGAGAAGTCCAGAAACCCGCCGCGCTGTGCATCGGCTGCGCACGCGGCGTTGCGAGCACGCCTCCGGAGAAGCCCCCGGATGCGCGCGCGGCGCCGAACCTTCGAGTCCTGCGGTGATGCAGCCCGGCCTAGGTCGTCGCGGCACGCCTCGGTATGGAGCCCGACAGCCCATAGTATGCCACGTATAAATAGCAGAGGATAGGCACGATGAAGGCGTGCTGAATGCCCACCTTGTCTGTCAGCGCGCCCAGCAGAAACGGAATGACTGCGCCGCCGAAGTTGCCCATGGTGATGATCCCGGAGCCTTCGCTCGTCTGCGGCCCCAGCTCCGCGATGCCCAGTGCGAAGATGGTCGGGTACATGATGGAGTTGGCGGCTCCGCATAGCACCAGAGTCCAGGCTGCCGCCGATCCGTGAGAATACATCGACACCAGCAGTAGCGCCACGCCGGCGAAACTGAGAACGGCGAGCAGTATGCGCGGCTTGATCCATCGCATGAGAACCGTGCCGACAAACCGCCCTGCGCCGATCAGCAGATAGTAGAGCAAGGCGAGAAACGCGATCGTTGCGCTGCTCGTGATGCCCTGGCTGCGAAAATAGTCGATGGCGATGGCGGCCAGCGCGATCTCCACACCCACGTAAAAAAAGATGCCCACCATTCCCAACACCGTGTGGCGGCAGTGCCAGATGCTGCGTTCCTTTCCCGCGCCGGCAGTAGGCCTGTCCTGTGACGACCGCGCAGGAATGATGGCAGGGAGATTCATGAACAGAATCGCCACTCCCAGCAGCAGAAGTGTGCCGGCAATGACGATGTAGGGCCCCTGTACGGTCTCGGCTGTGCTCGCCTCGCTCACCGTCTTGCTGGGATTGGTGAGGATGAAGTGAACCACCACCACCGGCGCCAGCGCCGCCCCCAGCGAGTTAAAGGCCTGCGAGAGTGTTAGCCTGGCTGGCGCGCTCGACTCCGGCCCCAGAATCGAGACATAAGGATTGGCCGAGGTCTGTAGCGCAGTGACTCCGGCGGCGAGCACAAAGATTGCCGTCATGAACAGCGGAAAGCTCACCTGACGGGCCGCGGGCACAAACAGCAGCGCGCCCGCCATCATCACGAACAGCGAAATCACCATGGTGCGCTTGTAACCGGCTCTGCCGATCAGCTTCGCGCTGGGAACCGAGAAGACCAGATAGGCGAAGAACCAGGCCACCGTCACTGCCATGGCCGACCCGTAACTGAGATGAAAGATCGACTTGACCTGCGGCATCAGGTTGCTGTTCAGGTTGGTCAGGAATCCGAAGAAGCCAAACAGTACCGTGACCGTGATGAACGGTACCAGATAGCTGGGGGTGCCCGCTGCCGCCGGTGGTGTGGATCGTGTTGTCATTCGGGATTTTCCTCTGCCGCCCCTAACCAGAACCGCGTGGGCTTGCGCCGCTTGTGAGTCTCTGCCCTCCACGACCATGCCGGCAAAGACCGTGAAGTGACGAAACCGATTGGAAAGTTGCCGTAACCACTCTACGCATCCAAGCAACGCCAAGTCCAGCGGATCAAAGAAATCTTTTCAAACTCGCGCCTCCTCTGGTTTCATCCCGCGGTTTACACTGGGATTGCATGATTCCGACTCTTACCTGGACCCCGGAAGGCGTCCGCTTCATCGATCAGACCAAGCTCCCGCTCGAAGAGAGTTATGTGCTCGCCACAACCCACGAACAGGTGGCCGACGTCATCGTCACCATGGTTGTGCGCGGCGCGCCGGCTATCGGCGTTTCGGCGGCCTACGGCGTCGCCCTCGGCGCCAAGAACACACAGGCCAAAACCGCCGACGAATTTGCGCCGGAGTTCCAGAAAATCTGTGCCCGCCTGGCCGCCACCCGCCCCACCGCCGTCAACCTCTTCTGGGCCATCGATCGCATGAAGACGGTCTTCGCCGGCTTGCGGGCCTCGGGCGCAACCCTGGCTCAAATCCAGGAGCAGCTTCTTGCCCATGCTCATGCCATGTACGAGGAAGACATTGCCGCCTGCAAAACCATGGGTGCCTTCGGCGGTGAACTGCTGCCCAGGGAAGGCGGAGTGCTGACCCATTGCAACGCTGGCGCGCTCGCTACCTGTGGCTACGGAACCGCGCTGGGTGTCATCCGCGCGGCCGTCGAGCAGGGCAAGCGCATTCACGTGTACGCCGACGAGACCCGCCCATTTTTGCAGGGTGCGCGTCTGACCGCGTGGGAACTGATGGCCGACGGTATTCCCACCACCGTCATCTGCGACAACATGGCGGCCAGCATGATGCGCAAGGGCAAGATCCAGGCCGTTGTCGTGGGTGCTGACCGCATTGCCGCCAATGGCGATGTGGCCAACAAGATTGGCACCTACAACGTGGCCATTCTCGCCAAGGAGCACGGCGTTCCGTTTTACGTCGCCGCTCCGTGGTCCACCATCGACCTTGCCACCCCCACCGGCGACGACATCCCCATCGAAGAGCGCCCGCAACGCGAAGTGACCCATCACGCCGGCAAGCAGCTTACTCCCACCGGCGTCGGCATTTGCAACCCAGCCTTCGATGTGACCCCGGCTCGCTACGTCACCGCCATTGTCACGGAGCGCGGAGTTCTGCGCGCGCCCTATGCCGAATCCCTGCGCGAGCAGGAATTGGTTGCACCCTAGGTCCAACGGGCTAAAGTTGTAAGAGTTGTGCTTCCCCGCTTCGCCATCTTTCGTCTTGGGCATAAGTCTCTGGCGCGGGGCGTAGCCTTGTCGCTAGGCTCCTTTGCCGCGGGTTTGCGCCTGGCTGGCTTTCCCTATAGCGGGAACCTCCGTGGCTCGCACTGGCAGATTCTGGTCCTTTTGGCCGCCGCATGGGGCATGGGCGAAACCGCCCGCTGCCTGCGGCGAAAGTGGAGTTTCTATCATGCCGGCGTCCTCGTCCTGCTCTATGCCGATCTGATGATCCTGGTCACAATCGTCGTCCTGCTCATTCTCCCCTGAGATGCCGGGCCCGTTCGCGCCGTCCGCTCCTTCCGTGTAGCATGAACAAAACGTGCGCCGCGCCGGCGCTTTGGCGGCTGGAAATCTAGCCTCCATGTCCGCCCAGGCCGGCTCAGCCGGTGTGCGGGAGGTAGCTATGCTCAAAGGCTTCCGGGACTTTATCCTGCGCGGTAACGTAGTGGATCTTGCGGTGGCTGTGATTCTCGGCGCCGCATTCAACTCTATCGTCAACTCCCTGGTCGGCGATGTGATCAATCCTCTGATTGCTGCCACGGTCGGCAAGCCGGACTTCAGTGGCGTCATCCTGCACGTGGCCGGCGGTCAGATCAAGGTTGGTAACTTCCTCAACGCCGCGGCCTCGTTCCTCATCGTCGCCGCAGTGATCTATTTCGCGATTGTCTTGCCCATGAACGCTGTGCAGGCACGGCTCAAGAAGCCCGCCGCGGCGCCTCCCGCGCCCACCACAAAACCCTGTCCCGAGTGCCTAAGTGAAATTCCGCTGGCCGCCCGCCGCTGCGCACATTGCGCCCAGCCAGTGTCCTAAATCACAGCCAATGCGTCCCCCACCCGCGAATGATGTGGCATGTGCCGGCTGCCTACCGGTTCCCAATCGCGGAAAATGGATTCGGCGCTTCTGTGTGGAGTGAAAGGAATGAACGCGCGCACCTGGTTGCTCCTGTTGTTGCTTCTGACTCTCTTGGGTCCTGTGGCTGGCGGCCGCCTGCCCGCCCAATCCGCCGCCGTGCCCAACGTCCTGGGCTATTCCAACTTCACCGCCGAGTCCAAATTCGAACAGGAATTCCTTGCCGTGCCCAAAGCCACCATGGCCGGTCAGGAGTTGAAGATCCTCACCGCCGAGCCCCATATGGCGGCAACGCCGGAAGACTTCAAAACCGCCCAGTTCGTGGCGCAGCAATTCCGCGCTGCTGGCCTCGACACGCAGATCGTCTCGTACCGGGTTCTGCTGAACTGGCCCAAGGAGGTGCGCGTCCAGGCCTACGATCCCGCCGGCCATCTGCTCATGAGCGGCCCCACGCCCGAGTCGCTCAAGGGCGACCCCGCCGGCGATAACCCCCGCGTGGTCATGCCCTTTAACGGCTCCTCGGGCTCGGGCGATGTCACCGGCCCTGTGGTCTACGGTAACTATTGCCGGGTCCAGGACCTTGACCGCCTTGCGGCCCTGCACATCGGCCTTCACGGCAAAATTCTTATCTGCCGCTACGGCGCCAACTTCCGCGGCGTCAAGGTCTATCTGGCTCAGCAACGCGGCGCAGCCGGAGTGTTGATCTACTCTGACCCCTGGGACGACGGCTACTTCAGGGGGGATCCCTGGCCCCGGGGCCCTTGGCGGCCGGCCACCGCTGTACAGCGCGGCTCCGTGCAGTTCCTCTTCAAGTATCCCGGTGACCCGGAAACTCCCGGCGTCGCCTCTACGCTCGACCTCCCTGACTCGGCTCGCGTTTCTCCGTTCGGCGGCCAGCCTCACATCATCTCCATTCCGCTCAGCTATCACGATGCTGCACCCATCCTCCGAGCCCTCAAGGGTCCGGGTGCGCCTCCCGGATGGCAGGGCGCCCTGCCTTTCCCCTATCACCTGGGACCGGGCGGCGTCACGGTGCACTTGGTCTCCCGCCAGGACTACCAGCGCCGCATCATCTGGGACGTGATCGGCAAGGTCCAGGGGACCGAGTATCCCAACGAGTGGGTTATCGCCGGCAATCACCGTGACGCCTGGGTCTACGGCGCGGTCGATCCCTCCAGCGGCACCGCCGCCATGCTGGAGGCCGTCCGCGGCTTGGGCGTCTTGATGCGCCACGGCTGGCGGCCCAAGCGCACCATCCTCTTCTGCAGTTGGGATGCTGAAGAGGAGGGCCTTATCGGCTCAACCGAATGGGTCGAGCAGAACGCACAGGCCCTGCAGAGCGCCGTCGCTTACTTCAATGTCGATGTCGGCGTTGCTGGCTCCGATTTCACCGCCTCTGCCGTCCCTTCGCTCATGGAGTTCGTCCGCTCCGTTACGCGCTCTGTGCCCAGCCCTCTCGGCGGTACCGTTTTCCAGCAGTGGAAGCTCAGACAGTCAACCAGCGGTGGCAACGCCCCATCCGGTGCCGCTCTTGCCGCCGCTCAGGTCCACCTTGGCAGCCTCGGCTCCGGTTCTGACTACACTCCCTTTCTTCAACATGCGGGTGTGCCCTCTACCGACATTGGCTCCGAGGGCCCCTACGGCGTCTACCACTCGGCCTTCGACGATTTTGCGTGGTACACCGCAGATGCCGATCCTCACTTCCTTTATCTTCAGGAGATGGCTCGGGTCTTCGGTCTGGAAGCGCTTCGGATGGCCGATGCCGACCTGCTCCCCTATGACTATGTCACCTATGCGCACGACATCTCTGGCTATCTGGAAGCTGCCCAGCGCAGGGCTCAGGACGCCCACCTCGGCGGGCTTGACTTTGCTCCCAGTCTGGCCGCTGCTGCTCGCATGGCCGCCGCTGCGCAAAGGGCTTATAGCCTCCAGATAGCCCCCAAAGGCGACTTGGCCGAACTGAATCAGACTCTCCGCCAAACCGAAGCTGCGTTCATCTCCCCGGTCGGCCTCCCCGGCCGTCCCTGGTACCGGCACGTTATCTATGCCCCCGGCGAGACCACCGGCTACGCCGCCGTGGTCATTCCCGGCGTCAACGAAGCCATCGGCGCCGGCGACTCCCGCCTCGCCGCCCAACAGTTGACCATCCTTACCCAGGCACTCGACCGCGCCGCGCAAACGCTCGACTCTCTGCCCAGGTAAGATTACGCACGCGCCGGGTGTCGGCTGGAGTCAGCTGCGGAGACCTCCTCTGCGGCCAATCGCGGTCGATCCGTCCCCGTCCCAAGGAGGATGATGAGCCCATCGCTCCTTCCGCCCTCAGCCTGATCGTGGATTCCTCATCGGCACCTTATGGGCAAGACGAGAGCGATGTTTCCGAAGTTTCCCCATTGGGTACCTTCGTTCTGTTTCGCTCATTCCATTTTCGCGGTAAGATGCGGCAAACACGGAGACGCTCGATGCGTTTCTGGCAGGAGCCCCCCCCCATGTTCGATTTCCTGCTCGGCTTGATCTTTGTCCTCATGGTCCTCGGCCCAGCGATTCTCGCGACTATTCAAAGATCCCACTCACAAGACCGGAAGAACTGATGCTCCTCCACATTGATCACCGCAAAGTGCTCAGACGTCGAGTTGGTTGCTGGATGCGTCCACGCGCGGGCCACAAATCCCGAGCCGTCCCCCAGTCAACCTGACCGATCCGGGCTTCATCTTTGTCGCTCTGCGCTGGACCACCAGGCGTGGCAGGTGATCTCTCGCCCTCCGCTATGCTTGCTTGTGCGCCCGATGTGCCTGCTCTCCCGTTCCATCTTGTGGGACGTTGGCCGAGTGGTTTTGCCAATCTTCCCCGCCGCTGGAAAGCTCCGCTTCCGTTCCCCTCCGGTCGTTGCAGAGTGGTGATGTACGATTTGTTGGCGATGAACTATCAAGACTGGTTACGCGCATGCCAATCCGATATTTGGCCCCATGGCATCGTGCACCTGCCTGCTGGCACCGCGCCCGCCTCGTTTCATAGGCGGTATGAGTAGCCGGCCTTCCCGGCTCTTGGGGCCGCGTTTTCGGCCGCAAGAGACGATAATTCCCTGGCGGGCTGCCCGGACAGGCGAGCATCTCTGCGTTTTCTCTCTCCCGCCGCGCGAAGGGCGCCTCCTGACCTCGTCGATGCCCGCTCGTGACCTGCACACTGCGCACAGCCGCTTGATCGCGCAGCCGCTTGATTCGGATGCGCTCAGGGATTACCTCTGATTACCAAGAGGTCACGGCACCCCTCACTCTGGCGCTATTTCTTTCGCTGCCCCAATGGCGATAACTTGGAATTGTTGTCGTGGACGAAAGATATCCCCGGTGGCGCAAGGCCAAATCTCATAAGAGTCTTATAAAGGATCTAGATGGCTAACTTCTTGATTGGATTGGCTTTTGTCGCGATGATTCTTATTCCTGCGATCCTTGCCTTCGTGCATCACAGCCGATCCGGCGATGGTAATTACTAAAGGTAATGATAATGATTAAGATGCCCGGATGATCGGGCAGCGCTTTCATCCTCAATCGAAACCTCCAGCACGTTTGAATGAGCTTGCTGGGCCTAGATCAGAAAGAGGTTCCGTATCTTGGCCCAGCCTTTGCCGCCAGGGAATGGCCGGGGAGCCCGCCCAGCGACTGGCTCGCCTGTCTAAAACGCGCCCGTCAACCGCTTGGGCTTCACCCCCTGCCGCGTTACATCAACCGTAGCTTTGCTCGATTTCCCGTGCTTGGAGGAATTTGGCTGCGGCTTACTGCGCTGCGATCCGCAGCCAACCCTCTCCTGTGTCCCCTTTTGTGCGACGGGATAGTTGACCGCAGGCGCTCTCGCTCGTATGGTTAGCATAGGGTTATGAAAAGTTCCAAAACGACACTTCGCATCGGGATCGCCGCTGCCATTATTCTCGGCACCATCGGTTGGCTCGCCTATACAGGCTACGGATCCAGCAAGAGCTACTACGTAACCATCCCCGAACTCAGCCACATGGGTCAGAAGGCCTACCATACCCAGTTGCGCGTGGAGGGATTCGTCAAGCCCGGTTCCATCATCGACGATGGATCCCACGTCACGTTCGTGATGAGCCAGTTTGAGAGCCACTCGCCCAAGGCCGCGACAAGCACACTGCTCAAAGTCTCCTATGACGGCTCCGAGCCGCCGCCGGACACCTTCAAGGACAACGCCCAGGCCTTGGCCGAAGGTACCTATGGACGCGATGGGGTCTTCCACGCTACTGAGCTCCAAGCTAAGTGTGCGAGCAAGTATGCCCCCACCAAGCCTCTGCACCCGGGCGGCGCAACCGCGACGGCGCCTGCTCCCGCCTCCAAGCCGGCTGCTTAATCATGAACGGTTCAGACCCCGCCGCGGGCCAGGACTCGCAGCCATGCGTGCGTCTTCAGGACGTATCCAAGCTTTTTGGCTCGTTTGCCGCTCTGCGCCAGGTCTCCGCCGATCTGGAGACCGGCCGCTGTTACGTCCTGATCGGGGAGAACGGCGCGGGTAAGTCCACGCTCCTGCGTATCTTGGCCGGCCTGCTGCGGCCCAGCTTCGGCGCCGTGACGGTCTTTGGCGGCTCCGAGCCCCAGGATGCCCGCGCTCGCATCGGCTACATGAGCCATGCGGCCATGCTCTACGACGAGCTCACCGCACAGGAAAACCTGCGCTATTTTCGCAGCCTCTATCCCGGCCGCGAGTGCATGGCTCCGGCCGAAGCGCTTCGCCAGGTCGGCCTGGACCCCGAGCTCAATCGCCCCGTCGGCCAATACTCGCAAGGCATGAGGCAGCGCACTTCGCTGGCTCGCGTCCTGCTCTCTGTTCCCGAACTGCTCCTGCTCGACGAGCCTTTCTCCAACATGGACGTTGAATCCGCCCACCAGATGGTCCAATTGCTTGCTACCTTCCGGCAAGGCAACCGCACCATCGTCATCACCACGCACCAGCGCGACTTGGCCACCCCGATCGCCGATTGGGTGCTGGCCCTTCACGCCGGTCGCGTGGCTTCGTTTGAGCCGGGAAGGCCGACGCTATGAAGACCAACGCTGCGCGCTTCCTCGAATCCCTCGGCATCGCTTTCGAACTGCGCGAGTACGAGGTTGACCCCAACGATCTCAGTGCGCCCGCTGTCGCCAGGAACATCGGGATGCCGGCCGAACAGGTCTTCAAGACGTTGCTCACCGTGGGAGGGCCGGGGGCCTATCTCTTCGCCGTCATTCCGGCCGATGTCGATCTGGACTTCAAGAAGCTGGTCCGAGCCGCCGCCGGTCTCCCCGTCGACAGCTCTTCGCCGATGGCCTGGTTGGCAGGTCTGCGCAAGGCCGAGATGGTCCCGCTCAAGGATGTGCAGCCGCTCACCGGCTACGTTCGTGGGGGCGTTACCGTCTTCGGCGTCAAAAAGCCTTATCCCGTTTTCGTGGACGAAACGGCAGTCCTGTTTGACCGCATTAGTGTCTCCGCTGGAGCGCGCGGAACGCAGTTGATCCTCAGCCCCGGCGACTATCTGAGCGCCGCCGCGGCCCTCGATGTTCCCGTCCAGACCGCCGATCTGACCAAGGTCACCAGACCCGGGGGTGTCCCGCTCTCGGCGGATCGCCCGCGCTCTGAGTCCTCTTCGGTAGCAGGCCAGTTCGGCGCTCCCTCCGCGCCTTCTCGGGGAGCACATCGATGATGAACTCCGTCTGGACCCACCTTGTCAAAGACCTGCGTATCGAGTGGCGTTCCCGCGAGGCCATCAACTCCATGCTTTTCTTCGCATTGTTGGTGGTCGTGCTCTTTTCTCTGGCCTTCGATCCCCAAGCCGCCTTTGCGCGCCAGATCGCCGGTGGCGTGCTGAGTGTGGCCACCATGTTTGCCTCGGTCAGTGCCCTCAACCAGGCGTGGGCGCGCGAAATCCGCCATCAGGTTCTCGACGCCCAGCGCATGGCGCCAAGCCCTGGCGCGGAGATGTTTTTGGCCAAGGTGTTGGCCAACTTCCTCTTCGTCACCATCGTGCAGATAATTCTCGCTCCTGTCTTCCTGGTCTTCTATAACCTTCAGATCGTGGGCCAAGCCTGGAAGCTGGCTCTGGTGTTGCCCCTCGGGACCTGGGCGCTCGTTGCCAATGGAACCTTCTTTGCCGCTCTCTCCATCCGTAGCCGCAACCGCGAACTGCTGCTGCCCCTGATTCTCTTTCCCATCTTCATGCCTGCTTTGCTCGCCATGGTGCTGGCCACCGGCGCCATCCTCACCGGCGATAGCGACCCTACCCTGTGGATCAAGATGCTCCTCGGCTACGACATCATCTTCACCACCGCCAGCCTGCTCCTCTTCGATGTCATCTTTCACGCAGAGTGATCCAGATCACATATTTCAGCAGCCTGCGTCGTACACTAGTGGCACTAGGGTTTCCCCAATGAAGAGAATCTCGATCACCTTCTACGCAGCGATTACCGTAGCCCTGTTGATCTGGGCCTCCTATCAAGCCATCTTCGTCGCGCCCAACGATGCCATGCAGGGAGAGATCTCGCACATCATCTACTACCATGTGCCGTCGGCGATTGTTGCTTTTGCGTTCTTTGCTGTCAATCTGGTGGGCTGCATCGGCTTTCTCCTCTCCCGGCAC
>JAKABE010000324.1 GCA_021801945.1 Acidobacteriota bacterium | reverse complement strand
CAAATGCAGATGGATCACGCGGACCGGATGGCTTGGGATGCTATGGTGGGCGCCAATCTGAAAAGAATGCTCGACCAACATGCGCACAGCGCAAGGACGGCACACGCCTCGGGAGTGCGGCTGATCGCGGGAAGCGACGCGGCTTCCTATGGCGTGGCCCACGGCCTCGGCTTTCTCGCCGAGTTGGAGATGATGGAGCGTAGCGGCCTTTCCCCGCTTGCCGTCATTCACGCCGCCACTGGAGCATGCTCAGACCGCCATGCCTTCGGAGAAGAGTTTGGGCGGATTAAGCCCGGATTCATTTGCCGCTTCCTTCTAACCCGCCATTCGCCGCTCGAAAGAATTGCCAATCTTCGCAAACATCGGTTCATGATCTTCGGCAGCGCGGTCTTTGAAACGAAGGGCAGCGAGAGCTTCGCGGGCATGTAGCGGCAGGACTCCTCGAGATCAAGGTACACAACCGCGCGAAGTTTCCACGCTGCCTTCATCCAGCAACTTTGGCATCTGCGCGCAGAAATCGCGGAACCGCCGTCGGGCGGGGGCCCCAATTACGAAACTGCGTGGACGCGGCACTCCTGCCGCTGCAGCTGGGGCCCCTTCTGTAAGAAGAACCGTCCACAGATAATCACCAAGATGAGGCAACTCTGAATCGATTCTATTGGCCCAGTTGGTAGCGCAGTTCCGCCAAACTCGTCTGGTAGGAATAGCGGGCGGTCGCAACACCGATTTGAGCTCGCGTCAGTTGCAGCTCCGACTGGCTCAGTTCGATGATTCCGCTCAAGCCAAGCTTATACCGCGCCTGCGCCAAACTGAAGGAGAAGTTCGCCTGGTAGAGCAATTGTTCCTCGACGGCAATGCGCTGGAATGCGTCTTGCGTGTTGAGCACCGCCGTACGCACATCGCGGGCAATGTCGTCGCGCAGGTTGCGCACCTGCTCCAGTTCGGCATTGGCGCGGAGCTTGGCCGCGCGCGTTTCGGCATTGAACAAGAAACCGTTGAAGACAGGAATGTTGACGTTCGCCCCCGCGCCCCCGTACCACGACGACGAACGGAACAAGTCGGAGCGCACCGGCGCGCCACCCACCACAGCCATGGCGGAGATTGTGGGCATCCACTGGTCGCGCTCGGCTTTGCTGTACTGCACGTCGGCGGTGTAGCTGTCGTTGAGCGCGGCCAGGTCGGGGCGCGTGGTGAAGGCCTGTTGCACAAGCGGCTCCGCATTTTGAGGTGGCGGCGAAGGATTGGACGGCGTTTGGTCCGCCAACGTGTACGTCGTGTCCTGCTCGGAGCCGAGCACAGTGTTCAGATCGGCCATCGCAACCTGGTTATTGTTCTCGGCGTCGAGCAGCATCAGCTTGGCCTGTGAAAGCTGTACATCGGCAAAGCTCAGATCGAGGTCCGAGCGCAGCTTGGCCTTGGTGAGAGCGGTGACCGTCTCCACAATGGCTTGGCGTTCCGCCACGGTCTCCTGAGCTACCCGCAGTACGGCCTGGGCGGTAAGCGCGCGGTAGAATGCCTGATCGACAGTGAGGATGATGTCCAGATGCGTAGCTGCCTCGTCTTCGATCTGCGCCTTGGCGTTGGATTGGGCGCTGAGGACGAGGTTATGCGTGTGGCCGAAGTCGGTGATTAACTGACTCACCGTCAATCCGCCAGCAGCCTTTTCCAGCAATCGCGAGCTCTGCAAATCGCCCACCGCGGACATGCGGCTTTCAGAGTGCGAGCCGACTGCCTCCAGGTCGCCATAGGCCGTGGGCATGTAGGCGGAACGCGCTTCCCGCGTAACCTGGCCCTGCGCAAGCGCGAGCAGCCGGGCTACGCTGATGTGCGGGTTATTGCGGAGGGCGATCTGCTCGGCTTGGTGAATCGTGAGCTGCGGGCCCTTATTGGTAATGATCGGCGGCGCGGCCGGCATGGGTGGCGGCGGGCCGACGGGCATTTGCGGGGACGAAGACTGAGGGAGTTGGGCCATCAGACGTACCTGGGGCGCGTTGGGAAGACGCGCCTTTTGGGCGCGGGCTGCGCCCGGCGACAGGCACAGCAAAGCTGCGCCCAGTAGGGCCGTGCCCGCAGCGGTAAGCAAATGGGCTGTTGGCTGGTTACTCATGGTGTGCACCCTCCGCAAGTGCTGTCTCTTTCTCGCCGCGCCCGCGGATCAGCAGATAGACAGCGGGGACCAGAAAACAGGTGATGATGACGGAAAGAACCAATCCGCCGATGACGGCGCGGGCCAAAGGCGCGTACTGTTCGCTGCCCGCTTCCAGTCCCATCGCCATGGGAATCATGCCTAGCACCGTGGCCAGTGAAGTCATGAGAATTGGACGCAGACGCACGCGGCTGCTTTCGACGACGGCATCCACCAGCGACCTGCCCTGCTGATGCAGAATACCGGCGAACTCGACGATAAGAATGCTGTTCGACACCACGATGCCGGACATCATGATCACGCCCATCAGAGACATGATGTTGAGCGTGCTGCCCGTCAGAACCAGAATCAAGACCACGCCCACCAGGCCCGGAGGAATCGCCATCAGAATGATGAACGGATCGAGGAACGAAGCAAACTGGGCCATCAGAATGAGGTATACGAGCAGGATGGCGATCACCAGGCCAAGACCGAAGCTGTGGAAGGCCGAGTTCATATTGACGACGGCCCCGCGCCAGGTAATGATGGTGTTCCTTCCGTGCGGGGTAGTATCAATGAGGTGCTTGATGCGGGCGCCCACAGAGTTAAGCGCCTCGGTCTTGGTGGCCACGTAGATGTCGAACACACGTTGAATCTGGTAGTGATCCACTTCCGTGGGTGTGTTGATCTGCTGAATCGATGCCACCTCGCCCAGAGGCACGTAGCCGTAGACGTGGTCGCTGCGGAAAAACTGCATCAATTCCGGATCGGCCATCTGCCCGATGTTGACCGGCGAGTAGCCGGGCGGGTGCTTGCCCCGCAGGGGAATGTTTAAAAGGTCCTGCATGGTCATGTGATTGATCCATTTGTTTTCGTACTGCACGGTGACCATGTAGTTGTTGCCGCTCTTCGGGTCGATCCAGTAGCTCGGCGCGATCATGCCGTCCGAGGTCAAAGCCGTAATCACGTCATCGACCACATCCTGGGCGCTAAGGCCTATCAGGCTGGCTCGTTCGCGGTTGATGTTGAGCGCAATGCCGGGATAATCAACGCTCTGCGGAATGTAAACGCTGGCCACATTCGGCATGGCGCGGATTTCCGACGCCAGCTTTTGCGCTAGGGCATAGCCGCGATCCAAACTCAGCGACTCTACCTGTACGTCGATGGGAGCGGGGAGACCCTGGTTGATCACGCCATCGATGAGTCCGCCGGCATAGAAGTATGTAGAAAGCTCCGGCATCTCACGCGACAGCTTGGCCTGCACCATGTTCATGTATTGATAGCTGCCGATGCTGTGGTCCTCCTTCAGGCTGGTTTGCACAAAGGCCGTGTCCATGGAGGCGTTAGTGGTGAAGATGGAGGAAAGATCGGGATAGACGCCGATGTTGGAGACGATCATACCCAGATCTTTGGGCTTGACCACGCTGCGGATGATTCCTTCGACTTTGGCGATGTACTCGTTGCTGACCTCAAGGCGCGTGCCGGCTGGCATGTGTACGTCAATCACAAACTGGCCGGGATCGGTGCGTGGAAAATAGGCCCGGCCCAGAAATGGAAACGTGAGCACGAGCAGAACCACCATCCCCGCCGAGATGACCGCCGTGGTAAGGCCCGGTCGCTTCATGCAGCGTTTGGCCAGCGCCTCGTACCAATCGAGCATGCCCAGAAATTTCTCATTGAAGACCTGGTTGAATTTCTCAAAGACGTTCTTCTTCTTCGCGTGCTCCCCGTGCCCGCCCTCATTGTGCGGCTTGATGAATTTGGCGCAGTAGAGCGGCACCACGGTCATGGCGATGAAGAAAGAGGCGAAGATGGAAAAAACAACGCCCAGCGCCAGGGGAGTAAAGATGTATTTGCTGACGCCGGTGAAGTTGGTGACCGGGAAGAAGACGATGGCCGTCGTGAAGGTCGCGGCCAGCACCGCCATGTTGACTTCCGTGCCCCCCTCCTCAGCGGCCACCTCGGGCGATTTGCCCATCTCCATATGTCGGAAGATATTTTCAAGGACAATAACGCCATTGTCGATAAGGCGCGAAAAGACCAGGGCCAGCCCGCCCAGAAGCATTGTGTTAATGGAGCCGCCCATCAGGTTGACGATATAGAGGCACACCAGTGCGGAGAGCGGGACCGGCAAGAGCACGGCGAGGGTGGCGCGCGCGTTGCCCAGAAAGATCAAAACCATGATTCCGGCCAGAACCAGTCCGATGAGCGCCTCGCGGGCAACGTTGGAGATGGCCAGCTTGACAAACACTGACTCGTCAAACGCTACCCTTACCTTGAGTTGCGAGGGAACATCGACCAGGTGCTTGATGGCGTTTCGGATGCCGTTCACGATGGTGATGGTGTTGCTGCTGCCGCCCTGCTTGAAGATGGGCACGTAGACCGACTGCTGGCCGTTAATGCGTACGATGTTGTACT
>JAKABE010000323.1 GCA_021801945.1 Acidobacteriota bacterium | reverse complement strand
TCTGTCTGCCCAACAAGTCCCTGTGGTTCGAGGGCAGATCGAAGCGGGACAGAGATTTCGCGAGCGCCTAGTACTACTGTGTTATAAGGGATCTCGCAGACAGCATGGGCATCTGGGCAGAGAGCGGGCCAGGTGTGTGGCAATCTGGCAGCGCAGAGTGGCGATTGAATGTGGATTATGCCGTTCGGTGCGTGTCGGCAGCGCCGCGCGGCATGTAGTCTGCCTGGGGATGTGGTAAGTGAAGGCGGATGTTTGTCGCCTGCAAGTGCGGTGATCCTGACTGAGGGGGGAAAAGACACCGCTCCTGCACCAGGAATCCGTAGGCGGCAATACAAAGAGATGCGTGGTGATGGAAGCCGCGCCAGTTTCGGCCCTCGAAATGTCCCAGGCCAAGTTCCTGCTTCAATTCTTCGTAATCGCGCTCGATACGCCAGCGCAGTTTAGCGATGGCGACCAGCTTGCGCAGGCTAATCGATGGGGGCAGGTTCGAAAGCCAGTATTTGGTCGGCTCTTTCTCATCCTTCGGCCATTCGACCAGCAGCCATTGCTCGGGATGTGGTTCCTTGCGCCAATAATCACGATGGGCAGTGCGCACGCGCAGGGCGGCAAAGCGTGAGTGCATCGTGCCGCGGGTTCCTTCCCGCCAACTCACTCGGTGCAAGTCGGTGGCGCTTAGGCACAAGGCAAGTTGTTTTGCGGTGAGCGGCTGGTGCTTTCCATCCCTGCGCAGCAGACGGGGCGGACGGCCCATCTTTCCCTTCGGCTGAGGTGGCAGCGGAGCCGTACCCGGAGCCCACAGCGTGGTCGAAGACTGAATGCCGACTGCGTAGGAAAGCTCCAGAGACACAAGTCCTTCGCGAAAGCCGCCATCGTTGCCATATGCGGCATCTGCCAGAACGACGCCGCGCGGCACGTCCTCATGAACCAGGGAACGGATATGTCCGAGTGCAATCTCCGGCTTGGTCTGGAAACGAATCTCCTGAGGCACACCGGCTTGCTTGCGCCGCTCGGGATCGTTGGCCCAAACCTCAGGAAGATAGAGCTGATACGTTGCCGGAATACTGGCCTGCTCGGTGGCAAGCGACACGCTCACAGCAACGCGGCAGTTCTCCTGCTTGCCCAACTGACCGCAATACTGGCGCGTGACGCCGACCGAATGCGTTCCCTTCTTGGGGAAGCCTGTGTCATCGACAATCCAGGCTGCCAGCAGAAGCTTTCTGGTCATGGCCGGCAACACCTGCCGGCGTACCTGCTTCTGTAGCGCCTCATCGCTCCAAGGCGCAGCGGCCACGATGTGATGCGACTGGTGCATCTGCCGCACGTTACCCGGAGCCAGGCGCGCTGCCATCGGCTCAACGCTCTTGCGCTCGATCGGCAGCATGAGGCCCTTGGTGTAGTTCTCGATGGGCACAACGCGATCGGCATGCCCGGCTGCCTGGGTCAAACCATCCAGATAGGCCCCAATCCGTCGATAAGGTAGCGGAAGGGCAAACGCAATGGTCGTTTGGTCGCTGGAGGAGACTTTCCATCGGTGGTCTGGCTTCGCAGGCCGGGTATAACCCGCGGCTGGCTCTGCTGCACGGATGGCAGGTGGCCCTGCGGCCCAGCTGGCGACACAGTTGTGCCTGGGTCGATCAAAACTGGCCCAGGAAAATCCGTCGACACGCGTTGCCGCAGCCTTCTCTCATGTAGCGACTGGCAGCAGTCGCAAGGCCTCCTTCCATAGGGCGATACGCTCTGCCAATGCGGCCAGCCGCAGCCGCATTTTCCGCGCATGTTGCACCAACCGTCCGGCCGTGTTGAAGATCAGGAAACGCAGCCGCTTGGGTCGCGCCCGCAATAATTCCGCCGGCAACGCGATCCGCTTCAACGCCGTCAGCACGTTGTGCGCGATCACCGCCAGCCTCAACCAGGCTGCATTCGCGCCAAAATACTTGCTCGGCATCACGCCTCCGGCCAGCTCGTTCTTCAGCACGTCATGTACCGCTTCGATTGTCCCGGCCTTCTCCCGGTGCCACTGGATCAGCCGCTCCGGCTTCCACTCCCACAGGTTGCTCACCACGGCAAAATGCTTCTCCCGTTGGCCGTCGGCAAAGAACTCCTCCTGCCGCGGACGAATGCGAATCGCCACGTAGCGCAACGGCTGCGTGTCTTTGTGCTCGGACTTTTCTCCCGGCACAAAATCCACCTCGGCGCACTCCCGGATCTCCTTGCTGTCCGCCTTGCCGTACATCTGCCATCCCGCCTCGGGGACCCGCACAATCGCCTGATGCAAGGCCGCGCTCATGCGCGCGCTGATGGCGAAGCCAATCTTCCCCTGCGGGCCATCGGCGCGCTTCTCGTCGCGTAGCCACGCCAGCAATTCCTTCTCGTGGCTGGCCGAATCGCCGCGATAGTAAAAACTCCTCACCGTCTCCGGCAGCGCCGCGAAGGCCCGCTTGGCCACCGCCAGCGGGGCCATCATCGCCGGCACATTGCCGTCCCGGAACTCATCGGCCAGCACCGCGTCCATCTCCGCCCACACCGCCAGCATCGGCTGGTAGCCGCGCTCGCCTTCATAGGTGCGCAGCGCCTCCCGCTTGTGGCTTTCGATGATGGTCGCGTCCTGGTCTACCGTGGCGATGCGCTGCTCCGGACAACGCCGGCCCAGTTCCCGCACCAGCTCCCGGTTCACTTCGCCCAGGCCGGCCAGCGCATCGACTTCTTCCGGAATAAAAGCGATCTGCTCTGGCTTCCGCTGCTGTTTGGCCTGCTCGATCTTCTCCTCCGAATGGAACTGTTTCAAGAACTGCCGCGCTGCTTCCGGAGATGGAACCTCGTGCCCCAGCATTTCCTTCAGCCCCGCGTCCTCCCGCAAGTGGGCAAAGTCGTCCACCCGCTCGCCGCCCAATGCATTCAGCACCACGAAACTTTCCACCATCGTGGCCTCGTCGTAGCCGCGCTCCCGCTGCTTGATATGCACGTGTTGCCGCACCCTGGCAGGCACGCCCAGAGAGCGAAACGCCTGCACCGCCAAGGGCACGCCGCCCCAGGCGGTCAGCGTTTCTTGCAGTGGCTCATCGTCCAGTTCAAACAGCAGCGGAGATTCGGTGGGAGAAGGCTTTCTTGGCTGGATCACGCTTTCATCGTAACCGCGTGCCTCACCTCACTGGTGCAAAAAAATGCTCCAATCTCGCGCTCCGTTTTCGTCTTCCCCGCACCCCAAGCGGACATTGGCAACCTTGGCAATTTCTGTCCAAAATTACCGACGGATTGGGGAGCAGATGGGTGCACGACGCACAAGTGAGAATGCTGGGGATCTCTTTTTTGTGCCTTCTATCAATAACCCAGGATGAAGCGACCAGCCACTTCCCGCAAGGACGCAATATCCGTCGGATGGCTATGCTGCAGCCGCACTACTTGCGTGAATTTCAAGCACAGTACCATCGATCTTTTGCAGATAGGCGACCATCGCAAAGAGGTTGCGCGCTTGAGGGTTCCCAGCCGGGCCGAGCATGCGCATGAGGCTCTTCGGCGAACGGCCAAGCACTGCCCCTAGCTTGAGAAAGCCAACCGTTCCGTTGACATACTCGCGCAGTACCGCTTTCCCTGTCTCAACATCTCCGGCAACCATGCAGGTCACCGCCTCGCTCAGGAGGGCACGTCGAAACTCTGCATTGTTTTTGAGGTCTTCTTTGATAGTGTCGCTGAATTTACGTGTGTTTGCCATCTCTGCCTCGCTTCCCTTTTGTGCGTTTGTATTCCCGCCAGAGCGTTTGAGCCGCCTCTATGTCGGCCTGTTGCCTCTTCTTAGTTCCACCGCCCAGCAAGATTACCAACTGCTCCCCGTCTTTGCCGAAATACACCCGATAACCAGGGCCGAAGTCCAGCCGCAGTTCGAAGATGCCCGCGCCCGCGCCTTTCGCCGCTGAAAAGTTGCCAGCCTCCAGCCGGAGAACCGCAACTGTAATCCGCACCCATGTCCTCGTATCCAGTTTCTCGCGCCACTTTGCAAAGGGAGACACTCCCGCTGCATTGAGGTATTCGAGAAGTTCAATCATGTTCAAGAAAGTAACACATATGTTACCCGATGACGTTCTTTTCTGCGTGCCTTTGATTACCTACTCACGGAAACACATTACCACATCGGCAAGCGCGACCGGATCGCTACAGAATTGTTTCTAACGAAATTGCGGTATGCCACATCGGAGCAACGCTTCCAGCTCACGACGGACGGATTTAAGCCTTATGTGCAAGGCGTTGATCTCGTGTTAAGCGACCGCGTGGACTTCGCGCAGTTGATAAAAGTGTACGGAGCGTCCCGCGAAGGCGAGCAGCATTACAGCCCTGGCGAAGTTGTGGAGGCTGTAGAATCATCCGCCGACGAGTTCCTTCCCTTCCCCATCTTCTTGGATCTCCACCGCATCCAGCGGTTCTTCCTTGGCCAACTCTTCCTCCAGCTCGGCACTGTAGACGGGCGCGAAGACCTCTTCCATGCGGCCCGCCTGGTAGAGTTCCTCGAGGCTGGCAAGGCCGAAGGTGTCGAGAAACAACTGCGTTGTCCGCCAGAGCTTC
>JAKABE010000322.1 GCA_021801945.1 Acidobacteriota bacterium | reverse complement strand
GCTCGTCCTTGGGTGACTCCAGAAAACCCTCGACGTATTCGGCCGTGCCTTGCTCCTTCCAGAACTCCACCACCGCCGCCGTCTCCTTCTCGCTGACAAAGGGTGCGTGCAGGCGCATCAGGCGGCTGGTTCCAGGCGGCAGAAAGAGCATATCGCCGCGGCCCAACAGAGCCTCGGCGCCGTTGGTGTCCAGGATGGTGCGCGAATCCACTTTAGTGGCCAGCCGGAAGCTGATGCGGGTGGGAACGTTGGCCTTGATGAGCCCCGTAATCACATCTACGCTCGGCCGCTGCGTGGCCAGGACGAGGTGAATGCCCACGGCGCGGGCCATCTGCGCCAAGCGCGTCACCGACTCCTCCACGTTGGCGCGGTCCAGCATCATCAGGTCGGCCAGCTCGTCGATGATGATCACGATATAAGGCAGCGGCTCTTCTTCGTTCTCTCCAGGCTCCGGTTCAAATAGCGAAAGCGTCGAACCCCCTTCGAAGAGCTTGTTGTACTGGTCGATGTTCCGCACGCTGCGGCTGGCCAGCAGTTTCAGCCGCCGCTCCATTTCCCGCACCGCGTTCCGCAAGGCATTGGCGGCCAGCTTCGGCTCGGTAATAATCGGCGTGAAAAGGTGGGGAATCCCGTCGTACATCCCCAGTTCCACGCGCTTGGGGTCCACCAGGATCAGCCGCACCTGGCTCGGCGTCGTGCGGTAGAGCAGGCTCATGATCATGGCATTGATGGCCACCGATTTGCCGGAGCCGGTGGAACCGGCGATGAGAATGTGGGGCATGGCCGCCAGATCGGCCGTGACGATCCGGCCGTTGATGTCTTTGCCCATGGCCAGTGTGAGCCGCGTGCGCGCCCGCGCGAAGGTCTCGCTCTCCAGCACATCGCGTAGATGGATGGTCTCGCGCTCGTGGTTGGGCACCTGAATCCCCACCGTGCTCTTGCCCGCCATTCTCTCGATCAGAATGCTTTCCGCGCGCATGGCCAGGCACAGATCATCGGCCAGGCTGGTCACGCGCGAATACTTCACGCCCGCCTCGGGCTTGAACTCAAAGGTGGTCACCATGGGGCCCGGGTTGATCTGGACCACCTGTCCGCGCACATCGAACTCGGCGCACTTCTCCACCAGTACCTTGGCTTCCTCGCGCAGCGCCTCCTCGCGCACAATTTGCGGACCTTCGCCCGCGTTGAGCAGGGTGCTGGGGGGCAGTTTGTAGCCGCTTACGCTCTTGGGAGCCACCGTAGCCGTGCGCACCTCCGCATCGGCCCGATCGTGAATCGTGATCGCCTCGACGGGCCGGCCAGCAGCCACGGGAGCCGGAGCGGGCCTTGCAGCCGCCGGTTGGTCTTCAACCGCGCGCGGCTGGACGGACCGGACCTGTGCGGATTGGGCATGAACGGCAGGGGCGGTTTGCTGCGCGACCGGAGGCGCCGGCGCCGGCGGCGTGGTCTCCGATCCTACGCGCTCCCAGATGCTGCTCTTTCGCCCGGGTGGAGCAATGGGGATCGCCTCTTCTTCCCGCGGCGTCCCCACGCGTCGAAAGGCCGCAACCGACCCCAGGCGCACGAAACGTCCACCTGGATTTTCTGCCTCCTCGGCCGAGGCCGGAGCGGTGAATAACAGATCCTCGTCCGGCTGATTTCTTTGCTCGTGCTGGGCCTCGCGCTTTACACGCCGTTCCGCGCGCTCCTCGCGCCAGGCATGCCAGCGCTCATACCACTCAACCATGCGGAGCCAACTGCCCACGACGGCTTCCTTGACGGCCTGGAAGCGGATGGCAAAGGCAAAATAAAGCCCTGCGGCGGCCAGCCCGGTGGCGACAATCCAGGCGCCTTCGATGTTGAGATAACCCACCAACAGACCGGCCATCAGCCGGCCCATCACGCCCTGGACCGGCAGCAGATGCAACCAGCGCCAATGCCATGGGGTCAAACCGAAGACGGCTGGCACAAAAACCACAGCAAACAGCGCGCCTACCCAACGCAGAATTGCGGGCGAGTGGGAAGTGGAACGTATCCAACTCCAGGCAATTGTGCCTATCCACAACGGAAGGACAAAAGCCGTTATACCCAACGTCTGCAGCAGAAGGTCGCTTGTATACGAGCCGAAGATCCCGATCCAGTTGTGAACGGCATGGGCCACGGCCGGATCGGTGGCCGTGTTCAGCGAGGGATCGCTGGGGTGATACGTAACCAGAGCCAGAAAAAGGAGGACGGATGTCAGCAGCAACACCATCCCCAGAAACACGTTTACGGGGCGGCTGCGCGTGGGCGCGAAAGCTATGCGGATGGGCTTCATCACGGGAACGATTCCGCCCCTCGGCAGCCGCAGTTCAGGTGCGGAGGAGCCGTTGAGCGGGCAAATAATCCCAGAGCACTTTCTATTATCCGCGCCGGAGAGTCCGAGACCGGACAAAAGAGAGCAGGGGGAACCACGATGTCAACCCCCGCCGAAGACTCTTTGATGGGTTGACTAACTCTAGTGCCCTCAGCAGAGCTGCTCAAGACCGTGCCCTGTCAAAAGAAATGGATACTCTCAACTGAAATATCGGAGCGATACGAAGCACCTGCGCTAAGCGTACCGCCAACGTTGCCAAATCGTGCTGCCCGCTGCGGCGAACGGGCGAAGGGCGGCCCGCTTTCCGGAGATTTGCGTACAATAGGCCCAGGTAAAATGGCGACTTCCCCAATCGCACCGCGCGGCTCCGGCCGCTTTCACGTGCTCGGCAAAACGCGGACGGCGTTTCTCATTGCGCTGCTCGTGGTGCTGGCAGTGTGCATGATCTTTTCCTGGATGACGCGCGGCTCGGTGACCAATCTGGCGTTTTCGAGGAGCCGCGCAGGAGTTCGAAGCGCGGCGGGGCGGTCCGCCGGGGTGGACTTGAGCCCGTGGCAAACTGCTCAGGCGCTGAGGGGGATGGCCATTTCCAGCGAGGAAACTGCTGACGCGCAAGAGGCTGAACGTCTTGCCGATCATGAGGTGGACCAGGCGTTTGCCGTCGCTCTGCGCCAGGCGGAGCTTGAACAGCAGCACCGCGTACTGACCGGACGGGCGCTGGCGCTATCCGCGCGGGTGGCGCAATTCCAACGGGTGATCGTCCAGGACAAGGCCCTGGTGCAGAGGTTGAAGGCCGAGGCTTCGGCGAGCGGTACGGGAAAGAACGCCGTAAAGTCCGCCATGGGAGCCGCCGATTTGCAGGTAGCCGAGGCGCAGCTCGACCTCGATAGCGACGAGCTGACGGACGCGCAGCACGATCTGGAGCGCGCCACCGGCAACGACAGCGTCCGCATTCAAGACGAGCTGGCCGCGCATCAAGCTTCCATGCGCAAATACGAAAGCGAGCAGCGGGCTAGCGGACAGCTTGCGATTGTCGCTCTCAAGCGGAATCACACGCTTGCCCGCCGCCTGGGCGCGTGGCTCAACCAGCTCAACCGTTACGCCCTGATTGAGCAGGCGCGCGATGAGGCGCAGAACGACGCACAGAGGCTTACCGCCGAACATAATGCACTAGAAGCCGAGGCGAACGCCGCCGACGCCGCCGCCCGGCAAAATACGAGAGCCACGCTCGCGCAGATCCAAGACCGCGGCACCGAGCGTCAAATTCTCTCTATTGACGACGACCGCATTCAAACCGATCAGCAGCTAGCCGCCGTTTACGGTAAGTGGGGTGCCCAGGTGCTGACGCAGCACGGCATCGTGCTCCATCTCATTCTCCAATCGGTGGAGATGATCCTCCTCATCGTGATCTGCACCATCCTGGTGGATGCGCTGGTGCGGCGGCTGATGGAGCACCCGGCGGTCGATCGCCGGCAGACGCAGACCCTGCGCACCATTCTGCAAGTTGGAGTTCAGATTATCGGAGTTTTGCTGATCGTGATGGTTATCTTCGGTCCGCCCCAGCAGACCAGCACCATGATCGGCCTGGTCACAGCCGCCCTTACCATTTCGCTCCAGGATTACATCCTCGCGTTCTTCGGATGGTTTTCTTTGGCCGGCAAGAGCGGCATTCGCGTGGGCGACATGGTGGAGATCAACGGCGTGTGCGGTGAGGTGGTTGAGGTTGGGCTCTTCAACACCACTCTGCTGGAGACCACGGGTATGGCGGAAAAAGGAGAGCCCACGGGACGGCGCGTCTCCTTCCTCAATAACTTTGCGATCCGCGGCACGTGCTTCAACTTCTCCAGCGAGGGTCAGTGGCTGTGGGATGAAATCACCATCAGCGTGCCCGCCAGCGACGACATCTTCGCCATCGCCAAGAATGTGGAGCAGGCCGCCCTCGAAGAGACAGCGGAGAGCGCTAGGCGTGCCGAGGAAGAGTGGCGGCACAACGCGCGCGGCACGCGGCTGACCGGTCTCAAAGCGCGTCCCATCGTCATGTTGCGCCCCTCTCGCCCAGGTATCGACATCGGCTCCAGCGTCGATATTCAGTTGCGCTACGTGACCCACGCTGTGGGCCGCTACGAGGTTCGCGACCGGCTCTACAGGCACGTGATCCGGCTGCTTAAGGAAAAGCATCTTTTGCACACACCCAAGCTCGCGCTGCAGGAAACGAATAGCCCCGTAGAGCCGGCGAGAGCTGAGGCG